>JBDRQZ010000340.1:0-6160 GCA_043826025.1 bacterium
CCAGAATTATCCAGAAGCGTCTGGCCGGCGGCTGCAATTCATGCCAGCGCGCGTCGCCCCGCAGTCGGCGTCGCAACGCCCGTCTGATTCGTTTGAGTATACTAAACATCGCTACTTGCGCTTACTCTCATACTTTTCGAAGGCTTTGATGATCTCCTTGACCAGCCGGTGGCGGACGACATCGCGCTCGGTCAAGTAACAGAACTTTATCTCTTTGATCGTACGGAGAATCTTCTGGATCAGAATCAGCCCGGATTGCCGCTTGCGTTCAAGGTCGATCTGGGTGATATCGCCGGTGATTACCGCCTTGGAATCCTCACCGATTCTGGTCAGGAACATCTTCATCTGCGCCAGAGTGGTGTTCTGCGATTCATCGAGTATCACGAAGGCGCTGTTGAGCGTGCGACCGCGCATGAATGCCAGCGGCACGATTTCAATGACGCCAAGTTCCATCAGTTTCTTGATCCGGTCGGCATCGAGCATGTCGTGCAGCGCGTCATAGACCGGCCGCAGATAGGGATCGACTTTGGCGCGAATGTCGCCCGGGAGGAATCCCAGCGATTCACCCGCCTCGACTGCGGGTCTGACCAACACAATGCGGCTGTAGACTTTGCTCTTCAAGCCGGCGACCGCCTCGGCAACCGCGAGATAGGTCTTACCGGTACCGGCCGGACCGATCACGAAGACAATATCATACTCCTCCATCGCCTCGACATATTCACGCTGCCCGATTGTCTTGGGGGCAATCTCGGTGCGGCTGATCGTGCGCAACGCCGAGTCGATTTCCAACTGGTCGGCGGGACCGATCCCGGCCTCTTTGATCAGCGAAATCGCGTAGGAGAGATACTGCTCGGAGATCTCACCTCGCTGCTTGAGCCGGCGGAAGAGGTCGTAGAAGAGTATCTCGGCCAGACGCGCCTCAGGGCCGGCGATCTGGATGGCATCGCCCCGCGCGACTATCTGAGCATCAAAATGGGCTTGGATGTTTTTGAGGATAGAGTTATTGGTGCCGAACAGCAGTCGCGGATCGACATCTTCGAGCTCTATTGTTTTACTGTCGGGTTCGCTCAAATTAGCTTTGTGGCTACCTCCAACAAGCCTCTTTGTCTAGTATACGTTATTGATCGTCACTGTCAACGGCAATCGCGAGCCCTAATTCCGACAATTGCCCCGCCTCGATCGGAGTCGGAGAGCCGTCCATAAGAGACTGTGCCGCTGTCGTTTTTGGGAAGGCAATGACATCGCGGATCGACTCGGTGCCGGTCATGATCGCGGCGATCCGGTCGAGTCCGAGCGCAATTCCACCATGCGGCGGCGCACCATACTTAAGCGCAGTCAGCAGGAAACCAAACATATTCTCGGCGCGCTTGTCGTCGAGTCCGAGCACATTGAGAATCTTGAGCTGCAAATCGCGGCGATGATTGCGGATGCCTCCCGAACCCAATTCCCAACCATTGCAGACCAGATCATACTGATTGCCGGTGAGCAATGCCCAGGGATGATTCGGATCGGCGGCAGGCAGTTTGGTCGTGAAACCAGCTTCGAGTAGGTCCGCCTGAGCTTCATTCGGCGAGGTCACAATGTTGTGCATGGCGTCGAAGCGGTCGGTCTCGGGGTGATACTCAAAGAGTGGAAAATCTGTGACCCAGAGGAAGCGCCAAAGGCTTCGGTCGATGAGATCGAACTGCTTGCCGCAATAAGAACGCACCCGTCCGAGGATTGTCTCGGTCGCCAGTTTGGGACCGGCACCAAACAGGACCAGGTCACCCTCATCGACATTGCCGAGCTCCTTAATGCTGGCGATTTCGCTGTCGCCGAGGAATTTCTTGATCGGTGACTTGAGCTCTTCACCGAATGCGATCCAAGCCAGCCCCTTGGCGCCCGCGCGTTTCGCTTCCTCCTCGATCTCGCTAATCTGCTTGCGCGACAAACCCGCCTGCCCCGGCACCACGATACCTTTGACCACACCGCCGCCCTCGATCGCACTGGAGAAGACTTTGAACTCGCTATTAGTGAAGACTTCGGAGAAATCGACAAACTCCAAACCGAAACGTAAGTCCGGCTTATCCGAGCCATATTTTGACATCACTTCGGCATAGCTAAGACGCGGGAACGGTGTCTGCAAATCGACGTCGAGCACCTTCTTGAACGCGTGCACCATCATCGGCTCGACCGCGGCGAAAACATCATCCTGAGTGACGAAACCCATCTCGATATCGATCTGAGTGTGCTCCGGCTGACGGTCGGCGCGCAGGTCCTCATCGCGCAGACAACGGGCCAGTTGGTAGTAGCGGTCAAAACCTGAGATAATCAAGATCTGCTTAAACAACTGCGGCGACTGCGGCAGCGCATAGAATTTGCCTGGAAAAACGCGTGAAGGTACTACGTAGTCACGCGCACCCTCAGGAGTGGAGCGCATCAAGAGCGGGGTCTCAATATCGAGGAAGCCCTGACCATTGAGATGCTCGCGGATCGCCGCGCTCAGCCGGTGACGTTTGATAATCTTATCCTGCAACGGCTGACGGCGCAGATCGAGGTAGCGATACGTCAGCCGCAATTCCTCGGTGGCTTTGACCTCATCCTCGATCTCAAAGGGCGGCGTTTCCGCTTCGGCGAGGATTTCGAACTCGTCGGCGATGACTTCGATCTCGCCGGTTGGCATGCCGCTGTTGACCATCCCCTCGGGGCGTGGTTGCACCTTGCCGGAGACAGTGATCACAAACGCGGCGCGCAAGTGTGCAGCTCTCTTCATCTGCTCTTTGTCAAAGATGTCAGGATTGAAAACCAACTGGGTGAGACCATAGCGGTCGCGGAGATCGATGAATAGCAGGCCGCCGAGATCGCGATAGCGATAGACCCAGCCGTTGAGAGTCACACGAGCGCCGATATGTTCTTTGCGCAGCTCGCCACAGGTGTGGGTGCGTCGCAATTGGGCAAATGGTTTCACCGGGCCTCCTGCATGGATTCGATTTCGGTTTAGGAATCGGTCTTCTTTTGACGGTCAACTGCTGCCAGCCATTCCCGCTCTTCCTGCGTGAAGGCCTGCAATTGAGTACGTCGCTTGCGCTGCTGGACTTTGGCAACAATTTCATCAAAGCCAAGCTCTTCCTGCTCGCCATCTGCCAGGTTCTTGAGCTGGTAGCGTTGCTCGGAAAGCGTGTCGGCAAAGACAAACAGTCCAAACGAAGCCTGTTGCCGCGCCGCTTCTTTCATCTGGGCTTTTTGAGAGCGCTCCAGATAATCGAGTTCCGCCGCCAGACCATGACGGCGAAGACGCTGGACCAGTTTGAAGGCGTGTTCGCGTTCAGCCGGTTCACGCGCGACCACGAAAAGATCAAGCTCGTTCTGCTGCGGCAAAGCGACGCCCTGCTCTTCCAATGCCAGCAGGATTCGCTCGATTCCGGCGGCAAATCCGACCGCGGGCGTGGGCTCGCCGCCCAATTCCTCAATCAGCAGGTCATAGCGACCGCCGCCACAAAGCGCATCCTGCGCACCTAGCGATTCCGATTTGACTTCGTAGGCGGTACGCGTGTAATAGTCGAGTCCCCGCACCAGCCGCGGGTCGACTTCATATTTGATGCCGAGATCGGTCAGGGCCTGCTGGACGATTTCAAAGTCACGTTTGCAGTCGTCCTCAAGATAGTCGATCAGAAGCGGCGCATCCTGCATCAGATTACGCGTTACATCCAGTTTACTGTCGAACAGCCGCAGGGGATTGCGGTCGATCTTGTCGCGGTCAACTTCGGGAAACTTCATGGCAAGCGGCTTAACGAACTTCAGCAACTCCGCCCGATGCCGGGCGCGACTTTCCGGAGTGCCGACCGAGTTGATACTGACGACGAAATCGCCCAGACCGAGCGCAGTCAGAATCTCCAGACTCAATAGAATCATCTCAGCATCTACCAGCGGACTTGAGGAACCGATAGCCTCGGCGCCAAACTGCTGAAACTGCCGCTGTCGGCCTTTTTGTGGTTTCTCCTGCCGGAACATCGGCCCCAGATAGTAGAGCTTCTGCAGCGGCTGCTGCTTGCCAAGCGATTCCTCGATATAGGCGCGCACCACCGAAGCGGTTGCCTCCGGCCGCAAGGTGATCGGCCGGTCGCCCATATCGGTGAAGCTGTACATCTCTTTGTTGACGATATCTGTCGCCTCGCCAATCCCCCGGGCGAACAGCTCGGTCTGCTCGAAAATCGGCACCCGAATCTCGCGATAGTTGAAACGGGCCATCACCCGGCGCACGACCTGCTCCAGGTATTGCCATTTCTCCGTCTCCGGGGGCAGGATATCGACCGTGCCTTTAATCCGTTGAAACTTCATAGTCGCACAAAGATAGAGTCATGCCGGTGGTTGTCAAATACTATAGCTTATTGGCGCGAGCGCGACGTCGCCCATACCAGGTGATCATCAGGAGCGCGGCGAGCAGATAACCGGCGGCATCGGCGGCCCAGTCGCCGATGGCACTGTCACGGCCGGGCACGAAATACTGCACGATTTCATCGATGGCGGCGTATACCAGTCCGAAAACGCTCATACCGAAAAGCAGTAACTGCCGTCGCTGAGCCTGCCAGACCCGGGGGAAGGCGCGGAAAATGAGGATGCCGAAGCAGAGATACTCGAAGAAGTGATAGATCTTATCCTCCCACTCGACGCCCAGATCGATCGGTGGACTGGTCTTCGACCATAGCGAGAGCGACATGATCGCCAGCGCATAGATCACCGGCGGTAACTTGTAGATCAGCAAATCTCTCGTGAACTCTGACATAGGCGACGATATATAATTGATACACCTTCTCCCGGCAAGAACTGCTATTGTTGGGAGCAAGCAAGAATGTTGACAGGCGGTAGCGCACTCCTATATTCAGCGCAACCGACGAGCTGGAGGAAAGCTGATGCGCGCATTAATCACAGGCGTCACCGGACAAGATGGATCATATCTCGCCGAACTTTTGCTGGAGAAAGGCTACGATGTCTATGGCATGGTGCGCCGGGCCTCGACTGAGAATTTCGAACGCATCGATCATCTGCGCGAGAAGATCAACCTGGTCCAAGCCGATTTGCTCGATCAGCTTTCCCTGATTTCGATCATCGAGGAGCACAAACCGGATGAGGTCTATAATCTGGCGGCACAGTCATTTGTGCCGACCTCCTGGTCGCAACCGGTATTGACCGGTGAATTCGACGCGATTGGGGTGACCAAGCTCCTTGAAGCGATCCGACTGGTGAACAAGAAGATACGCTTCTATCAGGCCTCCAGCTCGGAGATGTTCGGCAAGGCGGTCGAGGTGCCGCAGACCGAGAAAACGCCTTTCTACCCCCGTTCACCCTACGGAGTCGCCAAAGTCTACGGGCACTTCATCACTGTGAATTATCGCGAGTCCTACGGGATTCATGCCTCCTCCGGGATTCTCTTCAACCATGAATCGCCCCGGCGCGGGCTCGAATTTGTGACCAAGAAAATCACCAATGGCGCGGCCAAGATAAAGCTTGGTTTGGCGGACAAGCTCTACCTCGGTAACCTCGACGCCAAACGCGACTGGGGCTTTGCCGGCGATTATGTGCGCTCGATGTGGCTGATGCTGCAACAGGATGAGCCGGACAACTATGTGGTCTCCTCCGATGAAAATCATTCGGTGCAGGAGTTTGTCGAGATTGCCTTTGCACGTCTCGACCTCGATTACAAAAAGCATGTTGCCACTGATCCTCGTTTCGTGCGACCAGCCGAAGTCGATATCCTGCTTGGCAAGTCTGACCATGCCCGTAGGGAATTGGGCTGGGAGCCGACAGTCAGCTTCAAAGAGCTGGTCGAAATGATGGTCGACTACGACCTGCAGGTTCTCAAAGAAAAACACAACCTATGAAAGCACTGATAACCGGCATTGCCGGTTTTGCCGGCTCTCATCTGGCTGAAAATCTGCTGCAGCACGGCATCGAGGTCTGCGGCACCGCCTTGCCGGGTGAGAATCTGGGCAATCTTTCTGGGATAAGAAAGGATGTCGCGCTCGTGCGCGCGACGCTGGACAACACTTCGAAGCTCTCGCAATTCATCGACAAACAAAGGCCGAATCTAATCTTTCATCTGGCTGCGCTCGCGGCGGTCGGACATTCTTTCAAGGCGCCGCTGGAGACGATGCAGGTCAATCTGATCGGCACGCTCAAGCTT
>JBDRQZ010000341.1:0-6264 GCA_043826025.1 bacterium
CCAGTCGGTTAGTCTTCGAGCAAAGCTATGATGGTATCGACGGTGACAGCGCCTCTTCCACCGAGCTCTACACCCTGCTTTCGGCTCTCTCCGAGGTACCGATCAGACAGGGCATCGCGGTCACCGGCTCGGTCAATCAGAATGGCGAGGTGCAACCGATTGGCGGCGCCAATGAGAAAATCGAAGGCTACTTCGAGGTCTGCCGTTTAAAGGGTCTGACCGGCGAGCAGGGGGTGATGATGCCTCAAGCGAATGTCAGGAATCTGATGCTCAAAGAGGAGGTCGTCGCGGCGGTCCGTGAGGGCAAGTTCAAGATCTGGGCGGTTTCGACAATTGATGAGGGCATCGAAATTCTCACCGGCAAGCCGGCAGGTGCACGCGACAGCAATGGCAACTATCCGGAAGGCAGCATCAATTATCTTGTCGATCGAAGACTGCGCGAATATGCTAAAGTTGTCCGCTCCTTTGGTCGCGATGAGCGCGATCCGCAGTAAGAAGTCATGACCCTCAAACGAAGGTGAGTTGAGATGGCCAGACTACTCAAGAAGCGAACCAAGCCGCATGGCAGCGTGCCCGGTGCGGTGGTTTTTGTCGGTGACCGCCGCCAGGAGCATGTCGGCGTCAAAGTGATCGACTATGACGCCACGCAGCTCACGGAAAAAACATTGGCGACAGTCGAGGAAGCTTTCCCCTTCAAAGACAGCCCTACTGTCAGTTGGATTGACATCTGCGGCCTGCACGATGCTTCGGTAATCGAAAAGATCGGCGCTCACTTCGGGCTACATGCGCTGGTGCTGGAAGATATCGCCAATACCGGCCAGCGACCCAAATTCGAAGAGAGCCAGGAGACTCTGTTTCTTGTAGTCAAAATGCTCTATCTGGGTGGAGAGGATGGCGAGCTAGAGGCGGAGCAGGTCAGTATCCTGGCCGGCAAGAACTTCGTCATCTCATTTCAGGAGCGTGATGGCGACGTCTTTGAACCGGTGCGTGAACGCATTCGCAAGGCGGTACCGCGTAAGCGCTTTCTCGGCGCCGACTATCTGGCCTATGCGCTGATCGACGCGATCGTCGACAACTACTTCACTGTGCTCGAATACATCGGCGACAAAATCGAAGTGCTGCAGGATGAACTACTGGAGAACCCCTCGCCGGAGTACCTCGAGACTATCCACGGTCTCAAACGAGCGCTGATCGATATGCGCAAACGGGTCTGGCCCCTGCGGGAGGTGATCGGCGGGCTGGAGCGCTCGGAATCGAAACTGATCCATGACTTCACTCGCCCCTACCTGCGGGATCTTTACGAGCATACGATTCAGGTGATCGACACGGTCGAGACCGCGCGCGACATGGTGTCGAGTCTGCTCGACATCTATCTGTCGAGTGTCAGCAACCGCATGAATGAGGTGATGAAGGTCCTGACGATCATCGCCACGATCTTCATCCCATTGGGCTTTCTCGCCGGCGTGTTCGGGATGAATTTCAACCCGGAAAGCAGCCCGTTCAACATGCCGGAACTGAACTTCCGTTTCGGCTATCCCCTCTTCTGGGCGCTGGTACTGATGGTCGGCGGTGGGCTCTTCATATTTTTCAAGCGCAAACGCTGGATCTGACCAGCTACGTCGCGATCACCTCATAGGTCAAGAAGCGTGAAGTCATCGGTGGCTTCTCGCCACGCTCTCTCGCTTTCTTGATGTCCTCGAAACCGCGCTTGTGCCCCTCCTTGAACTCCTCCGACTTGGTCCAGTCGGCGAAATTCGCTTCGGTCTCCCATTCGCTGACGATCAAGTAAGGACTGCCATTCTTGGTGGGCCGCAAAACATGCATCCGGATAAGCCCCGGCATCCGGTCAATTGCGCCGGCCCGAGTCGCGAATAACTCCTCGAACCGCTCGCGGTAGTGATCTTCACAACTGATGTAATTTATGGCAACGAACAACCTGGCCTCCTGAATGATACAATACCGTCTCTATCTTCCTTGAGATACGTCGCCGGGGAATATTGTGTGAGCATAATAGCATCCGGCGTATTGCGTGAAATCTGGCGATCACGGGAAGCTGCTGGGCGCGGTTCGGCCTGCTTTCTCGATCAAGTCCCTCAACTGTCTTACCGTTGAGGTATCATAGTCTGCCGAGATGCGGTCCAGCGATTCACTGGCCTTCTTCAGATCGCCGGAATATAACGATGCAACCGCGAGGTTTCGCAGCGCATCATCACACTCCGGCGCGATGCGAAGCGCTCGCTCAGCGAATTCAACAGATCGCTCGAAGACTCCCGACGAAACCCCTGAGGCAGCCAGACTGCTCAGCACCTGTGGGTGATTGGGGTTGTCACGCAGGGCCTCGGCAAACAGGCTTTGCGCCACACTGGAGTTTCCCAGCTTGCTGAGCGCTGCAGCCCGATACCAAGCCAGCGGTGTCGAGGTCGCGTCGAGCGTGAAAAGTAAAGTGCGCGCTTCCTCCGCTTGCTGACTTGCTTCCGCCCAGTCACCGCGGGCGTAAGCTGCGACTGCGTTCTTGGTGTGAACCTCAGAGATCAGGCGCGAGCCTCCGACGACAACAGCGGCGAGCGACACAAGCATCATTGCCGCTGCCGCGCCCAACTCTATGAATCGCGCGTGCGATCGGCTGGATCGGGACATCTGAACCTGCAGCGAGACAATACCTGCCATGGTGAGCATCGAAAACATCAGTAGGCTCACCCGCTCCCTTGGATAGCTGAAACAGGAAATCGTCAAGTAGCTGATCAGACCGAAAAGCAACAGAGCAGCCAGATGAACCTGCTCTCTGCTGTCTGATTTCACAATAACCCGCATTGCCGCCACAGCAGCCAACACATACATGCTCAGATAGAAAAGCAGCCCCAGAATCCCAGACTCACACAACACCCAGATGAAGTCATTGTGCGGCCGCTGAAAAAACAGCTCTCCCCGCGTCGCTCGCGTACCCTCAGTTCCATAGGCTGGGAACTGAATCTTCCAGTTTCCGGGACCCACACCGAGCGGGTGGTCGACCGCCAGCAGCAGAGATTTCTCCCAGAGCACGAGACGCTCCTGTATTGAAGCATCGCTGCGCCAGGACTGAGAAAATGTGCGTTGTAGAACATCGCTGCCGCTTGAGTTAAGGAGCATCGCTGGTACGCAGCTGATAATTGCCAGAGACGCTAGAAGGAGTAGCAGGTGGATGCGGCGATTCGGCGGCCTTGCCATCCTCATTCGCCGTAGTCTGTGGTTGCGCACCAAGTGCATTGCGAGCATCACCGCCAAGCTGCAAACCAGCGCCAACCAGGCCGATCTCGTGCCACTGACAACAATGAGATGCAGGGCGACAATGACCGCGCCAAGCTGCAGGTAGCGCCAGCGAGAGGATCCGCGAAGATAGCTATAAGCGGCAAACGGCATGCCGATGCAGAGGAATGCCGAAAGCAGGTTCTTGTTTGCCATCGTCGCATAAGGCACGACATTGCCCGGAATCCAAAGAAAGCCCAAGCCGTAGAATTGACACAGGCCGATAAACGACACCATTAGTACCGTCAATCCTGCCGAGAAAAATGCCAGAGCGCGAAGCTTCTGATCCCGTGCCATCAAGATCGACATTGCCGCCAGCAGGACGAGACCCAGGCCCGTCTGCAGGGCACTTTGAATAGCCTCGGACGTATTGACGGCAAAGTGTATGGTGCCCAGTGTGACACTCAGATATAGTGCGGCTGCAATGATGATTGGACGACTGAGAACGCCGTGCCGATAATGTCGCTCGGCTGTACTGCGCTTGAATAACAGCACCAGAGACAACAGCGATGCGAAGATGCCCAGAGCGAGGAAGCGGACCGAGAGAACCGGATCGAGTGTGCGCTCGGTAAAGATCAGCGGTATCGCGACAATCGAAAACGCGATCACAACAGGAGCTACCCGTAGGCGTCGCACCTGTACTTTAGTTGCTGGCGACGGCAGGGTACCGGACCATCAATGAGGACGTAATAGACCAGAACCACCGCATCGGTGATACTCGCGAAGCCATTGAGATCGACGTCACCGAGACAAACTGGCTCCGGCGCGGTTCGTAGTTGTAATGGCCGAAAGTAACGAGATCGACTTCAACGAGAGCGAGAGCATTAGAGCCCTTGTGAATGGATCGTCTGACGGTCAAGCCCAGATCGTCAGACGATGGGATCACGATGACGACATCATCGCGCCTGGCTTTGACCAGATTGCGCAGCCCTGCGTCGAGCCTCTCTCGTCGCGGCGTGCTCCAATTGATTCCGAATTCATGATAGGCTCTCTCAATACCTCCGGCCGAGACTCCGTAGCCGCCGGCAAAACCCGGACTTCTCACCAGCAGGCCGGTACAATCCAGGACGCTCTTTCCAGAGAAATCAGCCAGACCATCCTCCTTTGGGAGCCTCCGGCAGGAGGCGAATCAACCCTGGGGTAAAGCTAGCAGCCGTAAATGGCAGAGTCAAGTTGAACTCACTTGTCTGCCAAAGTGAATCTCGTGTGGGGTATCGAAGTCGGTCCGCTTACGCCGACCGTCTTGCTTGCAGTGCGGTGGAGCTTTCTTTCAGGGCGAGTTGGTTTCGCTCGGCGCGTCGGCGCGAATCGGAGTCCAGGATCGCCTTTCTGAGACGCAGCGACAACGGCGTCACCTCTACCAGTTCATCATCTCTGATCCAGCCCATCGCCTGCTCCAATGTCATCTTCCGCGCGACATCGAGCTTAACCCCGATATCCTTGTTCGAGGAGCGATGGTTGGTCAGATGTTTCCGCTTCGTGGGGTTACAGGTGAAATCCATACTCCGGGAGTTTTCGCCGACAATCTGACCGGCATAGATCTTCTCCGTCGGTTCAACAAAAACGACCGAGCGCTCCTGCAGCCCTTCCAGAGCATAGGCTGTGGCGACTCCTGTCTCGATACTGATGACCGAGCCTTTGCTGCCCTGCGGAATTTCGCCGCGCCACAGTCCATAGCCGACAAACCGTGAGACCATGATCCCCAGACCACGGGTATCTGTCAAAAACTCCGACCGGTAGCCGATCAAGCCCCGGGTCGGGATTTCAAATTCAATTCGTACCGTATTCTCTCCGGCGTATTCGACTGAGGTCAACTCGCCTTTACGTTTGGCGAGCTTCTCGATGATGATGCCCTGATGCTCGCCCGGAACATCGATGATGAGTTGCTCAATCGGCTCCAGCATGTTGCCTTCTTCATCGTGATGGGTGATGACTTCCGGACGAGAGATACAAAACTCCAGACCTTCGCGGCGCATTTCTTCAATCAGGATGGCCAGATGCAGTTCACCACGTCCGGAGACCTTCACTCCATCCGGGCGACCGAGATCCTCCATTCGCAGTGCGACATTCACGCGAAGCTCTCTGGCAAGTCGATCCTTCAACTGCCGGAGCATAATCGCTGTGCCTTCCTGGCCCGAGAATGGTCCATTGTTCACCAGAAAGAACATCGAAAGCGTCGGTTCCTCGATCTCCAGTGGTTTCAGGGCTTCGCTGGTATCCTCACTTTTGGAGAAGGTATCGCCAATACCGATTTCCGGCGGTCCGGCCAGCCAGACGATGTTGCCGGCAGAGATCTCATCGGTTTCGATGCGCGTCAGGCCGTGAGTGGTCCACATGTGGATGCCCTTGACTCTTGAAGCAGAATCCAACACCCAACCTTCATCGTGAACTGATTGATTTGTCAGTCTGGTAACCAGCCGCGTGAATTCTTCACCCTTCTTCAGAGTACCCCGGAGAACTCGACCACAACCGATCTGGCCGATATAGTCACTCCAGTCAAGCGAACTGACCTGCATCAGGAAATCACCATCCTGGTCGACCGGTGGGGGCGGAACCTCGTCGATAATCATCTGAAAGAGGGCGTCCATTCCTTTATGCTCATCTTTGTCTAAATCGTTGACGAACCATCCGGCAAGACCAGTACCATAAAGAACCGGGAATTGCGCCTGTTCATCGGTGGCGCCTAATTCTATAAAAAGATCAAATGTTTTATTCAGCGTATAATCAACGCGGGCGTTCGGGCGGTCAACTTTATTGATAATAACAATCGGGCGGATACCGAGTTTTAACGCGCGCATCAGGACATAACGAGTCTGCGGCATCGGTCCTTCGGCGGCATCAACCAAAAGCAGAACCGAATCAACCATTGAGAGGACCCGTTCGACTTCACCAGAGAAATCGGCATGTCCGGGGGTGTCGATAATATTTATCAGATAATTTTTCCATGAGACGGTACAATGTTTTGACCGAATGGTAATGCCG
>JBDRQZ010000342.1:0-3718 GCA_043826025.1 bacterium
CTCGACTTTGCCCTGCTCCAGCTTCTGCAACGCGGCGGCGTAACTCACCTGTGCCATGCTCACAAGGTCTGGGATTCTTAGGCGCTTGTCAATCCTCAAGGCTGGGGACAAAACAAAAAAGGCGACGCATCATGCATCGCCTCTTCTGCAGGGAGGGTACGGTCACTTCGTCAGTTATAGCTTGACGTCCCCAATGCCGGATTCTCGCGCTGCGGAATCCAGGCCAGGGAGTAGGAGAATTTCTGTCTGAACATCAAAGCGAGGTTGCGGAAGGGCTCAAGCTCAGTGCCGCAAAACATCTTATTGTTGATCTGGTTGACCACGGTGAAACTGTCGCCATAAATCTCCACGGTGCGATCGCGGAAAACCTGCGGATTGAGTTCGACGAACTCCAGCAGGGTCAGCAACGCCGCATAGTCGCATTCAGAAGAAGAACCCTGGAATCGGGTGCGAAAGACGATGCCTGCTTCGGGGATGGTAAAGGAGAGCACTGCAGTGCTCTGGCTGTCATCTTGCTTTTCGACGATTCTGCTGCTGAAATAACATTCCATGGTGACTCTCCCTTCTGTTCTGGCTAGATGCTGTCGCAAAGGTCGTGCCATGCGGTTTGGGGCAGTAGAATCGCTGTCAAATCCAGGCACAAGAACACCCTCAGATGCCCTACCCTTCTGTTTAACAACAGCTTAGTGTGTCAGGCCGGGACGCCCAATTCTTATGCGGCCGCGCAGCGCAGTCCAGCCGCGACTGAAGCGGAATTCACATTTTTTGCAGAGCAGAAGAACGGTTGGAATTGAGCGTGCGCTAGCGATCCCTAAGTTCACGGTGCTGAGTCACCGCGAAACGATCGGTCATACCTGCGACATAATCCCTGACCACCGCCCAGACCGGCTCGACCTTTAGCCGGGCGACATACTTCTCAGGCAGAACCTCAGGTCTCGAACTGTAGAAATGGTAAAGATCGGAGACCTGCTCCCGAGCGCGGCGGTTGGTCTCGATCAGGCGGGGGTGGCGGTAGAGGTTCGCCAGGAGAAAGTCTTTCAGCTCCCGGGCTCGTTTGCGCCCGGTTTCCGAGAAAGCGATGAGATTCTCACGATGGCGGCGGACATCAGCCAAGGTCTTGACCTGGGCCGCACGCAAGCGCTCGTGCGAGGCGGTCACCAGATCGGTAACGAACCAGTTAATCAGCGCACGAATCAGGTAGTAGTGCCGCTTGCGCTCGGAGAGGTCGGGATAACGTTCAAGTGAGCCACGATAAAGCTCTGCCACGATCGCAACCTCACACAGAGCCTGCCAGTTAATCAGGCCGGAGAAGTAACCGTCATCGGCATCATGGGCGTTGTAAGCGATCTCATCGGCAAGATTGACCAACTGCCCTTCCAGAGTCGCTCTGGTCCGCGGATCGAACTGGTCGGGCTGCGGGATATCGTAATCGGTCTCATGCTTGATAATCCCTTCACGGACTTCATAGGTCAGATTCAGCCCGACATAGTCGGGGTAACGATCCTCGATGGCGTCAACAACGCGTAGCGACTGGAGATTATGATTGAAACCGCCCTGCTCATTCAGACATTCACACAGCGCATCCTCGCCCGCATGACCAAACGGCGTGTGGCCGAGATCATGCACCAGCGCGACCGCCTCCGCCAGGTCCTCATTGAGACGGAGCGCGCGAGCAATAGTCCGCGAAATCTGCGCCACCTCCATGGTGTGGGTCAGACGAGTGCGGAAATGATCGTCGGCATCATTGGCAAAGACCTGCGTTTTGTCCTTGAGTCGTCGGAAAGCGCCGCTGTGAATCACCCGGTCACGATCACGTTGAAAGCAGGTGCGGTACTGATGCTCCGGTTCATCATGCTGCCGCCCCTGCGAGTCGGCACTGTGCATCGCATAGGGGGCGAGAAGCTGCTTTTCGTGGCGCTCGATCTCGGCGCGGGTCACCTGAATGTCGCTGTCATCGTTCATAGCGTAAACCCAACTGATGGGTCCCGCCCAAGTATACATTGTTTGTATAGGAGTAGTCAAAGCTGAATCCGCCAAGCTCGACCGAGAGTCCGCCACAGAGATCGAGCGGTTGATTGCGCACCCCGAGCCGCAACGTCACGCGGCGGTGCAGCGTCCAACTCTGGCCCAACGAAAGCCGATCAGGCAAATCGGCAGTGATCCTATAGGTGAGATACCAACAGAGATCGTCGGCGAAAGCGTAGGCAAGCGAGACCAAACTGCTTCGCGGAGCGCATACCTCACCGGCAAAGAACCTGGGCTGGTTGATTTCCAGCATCGAGACTGCGACGCGGAACTCAGCTACCGGCCGCGCCAGCAAGCCGGCGCTCAGCGATGTTGCACTCAGCTCACTATAGTTGCCCGCATACTCCAGCTCGCGGTAGCTAACAGTCATCCCGGCACACAGCCAACCACGCAAAGTGACGGCGGCGTTAAGCTGGTAACTTCGCTCACGATAGAAGTCGGAACCGGTCAATTGAGTCGTGGCCAGACCCAGTGTGAACGGGCCGTGCCCGGCTCTGGCACCGGCACAGCTCAGAGTGAAGTCGCTGAGATTGAATAGTCGGCTGGCGGAGGCCTCGAATTGGAATCCCGGACTCGCGGTCAACGCAGGCTGATAGGCGAGGTCGAGTGGCGCTCCCGCGAACAGGTCGACTGCCCCGGCCAATGCTGTGCTGGTGCCGGAGCAGTGCGAGTATTCGAAGGCCGGATAGACCGGGTGCGTCAGCAGAAGCAGGACCGCGATGCAACCTGCGATCCTAGCGAGACCCTGCCACCGCAAAACTCAGCCTTTCGTTGTAAGTCGCTGAACTCACCTGCAGGATATAAGCTCCGACCGGCAGTCGGTCGAAGTAGTCGGATTCCCCGGCATATTCGAAGTCACCGGTCGAGAAAAGTCTTTCCTCGGCAATCGTGAATTGCCGTCGGCCCGCAAGATCGAAGACCTCAATGGTCAGTGGTGTCGCCGGCGGCGTACTCACCCGGTAGCGCAGAGATTCTCCGAGGTAAGGCGAGAAAACCTGGTTGAGCAGTACAACTTGAATGTCACTGACCTCCGGCCCGCTGACCGAATTCGCCGAGCATGGGGAGGCCCCACCGGTTGCAGTCGACGGATACCAGCGGCGCGCACCCTCACTCGCGAGAAGCTCTTCATTGAGTTCGAGCGAGATGTTCTCCGCCGGTGGATCGGCATAGGTCAGGCTATCGGAGAGGACACCAAAGTCATCAAAGAGCATGATCCGATCACCATCGTTGTTGAGATTACTCCAGCTCGCAGGTTGCAGGATCGAGCAATCGGCCTCGTAAAACGCACGGAAGGCGGCTGAGTCCTGAGCGATGATAAAGTACTCATCACGATCAATGACGGTATTGACTGCGATTTCCGACTGCCGCAGCGAATCGCCGACTGCCCAGCCATAGAGGTTAATGCTCCTCTCAGAGATATTGCGACACTCCAGCCATTCGCTCTCCAACGGATCAACCGGCGCCGCCAGAAACTCCGTGACAATGATTTCGTGAGTAATGGGGCCAATTGAGACTTCAAAGAAGAGTTGGTTGTTGTCCAGATTCTCGTCATCAGGGAGAATGAGCAGCAGTCGATAATATCCACTGGCGAGTTGCTGCTGCAAAGTCAGCACGGCAGTGTCGTTGGGTGGGATGACCTCAGCGAATCGGAACTCGGCGATCAGCTCCTCTGGTAACGCGATCAGATCGCCGT
>JBDRQZ010000343.1:0-2553 GCA_043826025.1 bacterium
GGGTGTGAAGTCAGGTCGGATCCGTGCCCTGTCGATTGTCGGCCAGGGAATCTACGAGGAACTGGATGATGAGACGATTGAAAATTGAGGAGATTGATAGTGTCGGTGCGGTGGACGAGGGTGATAATCCGCCTGCGTCGCTGCTGTTCTGGAAGCGTAGAAAGGCCCCTGTCGGGGGCGTACCCGAGAAGGGGGTGTTTGTGGCAGAAACCGTTGAGCCTGAAGAGCTGGTGAAAGCTGCCGAGGAGATCGAAGCCGAGGCTGTTAGTGAGCCTGTCGAGGCTGTCGTTGAGATCGAGGAGGTGTCGAAGCAGGTGGAGAAGATTGCGGAGATCTCTGCTGAGCGTGATGCTGCGATAACAGCTTTGGCCGAGGAGGTTGCGAAACGGCAACGATCCGAATGGGTTGAGAAGGCGAAGCCGTTCGAACTGCTTTTGGGTTCTGCGGAGACGATCGGCCCGGCCCTCGGGAAGATTGCCGACGCTTTGCCCGAAGAGTACGCGCGTTTGGAGGCGGCGTTCAAAGCAGCGTTGGCCCGTCAGGATCTCACGAAGATTCTCGGCGAGGTAGGCAAGGATTCCGGCGAGTCCGGTTCGCCTGCGGATCTCCGCGACCGGTTTGTGAAAGAGTTCAGAATGCTTCACCCGGAGGCGACAGTGGAGCAGGCAAGAGTGCGCTTCTGGCAGGACAACCCTGACATGAAGCAGGCGTCGAGGGAAAGGATTTAACTATGGCCTACAGTGAAGGCCCGATTCTTATCAATATGATCGCGGACACCAAAGTGTCCTCCACCGCCTTGTATCGGATCGCCTGGTGCGGGTCGTCTGCGGGTGTTGTGGTCGGCGATCAGGGTGCGACCGGCAAGGGTGGCATTTTCGCTGGCATCTGCTACGGGTACACGCATTCGACTTCTACTGCCGCGCAAGAGATGATTCCGATCGCGGTTGGCGGGGTGGCGAAAGTGGCGATGATCGCTTCGACCGCCGGCGGCAACAATTTCATCTGCGCATCTTCGAACGGCTGGGGCATGACCGCTTCGACGAAGAGTCCGGTTATCGGCCGGATCATCGGCGGCACTTCCGGCGGGGCCGGCAAGCTCCGTTCGGTGTTGCTGTTCAACACCATTCCTTTGAAGTATGCCGCGTCCATGATTACCAGCACCGGCTGATGATCGTCGAACAAGATTTGAAGTTTAGGGAAGAGAGGTAGGGGTATGGCTCAACCAGGACCCGGCGATGTTCATATCGATTCGGCGCTCACCGACTTTTCGGTAGCGTACTTGCAGAGTCCGGCAGCTTCGGTGGCGCGCAGAGCGTTCCCGGTGGTCGGATCTGCGAAACAGTCAGACAAGTATTTTGTGTGGACGATCGCGGATCACATGCGTTCGGAGACCAGGGGACGGGCACCTGGCACGAGGGCTGCGACCCGTGACTTCGCACTGTCGAACGACAATTTCTACTGCGATGTGAAAGCACTCGCACATAACATTTCCTCGCAGGTTAAGGCCAACGCTGATCCTGCTGTCGATCCTGAGGAGACTGCGGTTCGCATGCTCTTGCAGGACATGATGATCGCAGAGGAAGTGGCTTTCTCGGCGACAGCGTTCGCCTCTTCGTGGGGCACTAACACAAGTCCGGGCACAGTGTGGGATAATGCTGCGGCCTATCCGATTTCGGATCTGGCAACCGGCATCCGGACTGTTCTGCTCGCGACAGGTTTCAAACCGAACGTGCTGCTTTTGGGCAACGACTCGTGGGTTACCGGTCTCGGATTGCATGAGGATCTGGTGGACCGTCTGCCCGACAATTCGGCTCGGATTGTGACCAGGGAGTTTGTTGCCAACCTGTTGGGCTTGGATGAGATTCTGGTGTCAGAGGTTGTTTACAACAGTGCCGGTGAGGGTCTGGCCGCGTCTAACGCTTTCGCTGCGACCCGCAATGCGGCTTTGCTGTTCTACCGGAATCCGAGTCCCGGCCTGCTCGGCGCTAACGCCGGTGCCACCTTCGTCTGGTCCGGCCTTCTGGGCGCGGCTCAGGGTGTGCAGGTGAAACGGTACGATGTTCCTGTCGAAGATGCGTATCCAAGGCTCGAAGTCGAAACCGCATACGATCATAAGATTGTCGGTTCCGGACTCGGATATTATCTGACTAGCTGTGTGAC
The DNA here is from genome assembly GCA_043826025.1 of bacterium. GTDB lineage: Bacteria > Zixibacteria > MSB-5A5 > CAIYYT01 > CAIYYT01 > JBDRQZ01. The sequence goes on from JBDRQZ010000343.1 coordinate 2,161, forward strand.
TTAACTGAAAGGGCTTGTTGAATGAGTAAGGCTGCGGTCGGAGAGAAGTATGAGGTGCGCCGGGACATTGATGTTGGTCCGCGCACGTTGAAGCGGGGCAGCCGTGTTACTCTCGACGAGTTGGAGCGGCTCGCCCCAGGCAAGGCGGGTGCGCTTCGCAGGACAGGCATTGTTCGTCTGGTCGGTGAGACGGACAGGGACCGGCTTCGGGACAAGCGGGATTCGCATGCGGATCGCATGCACCGTGCCGCCCAGGCGGACAATGCCAGGCTTGATCAGTTTAGGCAACAGCAAAGGGGTTCGGATGAGCAGGAATAAGTTCAAGTTTAGAAGGCAAATTATCGCTGCGGGTGGTATCACGTCGACCGGCAAATTGCAGTTCGACGGGGCTTC
>JBDRQZ010000344.1:0-2286 GCA_043826025.1 bacterium
GATGACCACGGTTACCGGAATGACGAATGGCTGCAGTGCGGGGGTGACGATGCGAATGCCCTCGACCGCACTGAGCACCGAGATCGCCGGGGTGATCATGCCATCACCGTAGAGCAGCGACGCCGCAAACAGGCCCAGCGCGAGCAGCACGACACGTCGACGCCCGGTGAGGCCGACGGTGCGGGTTACCAGCGCCGCCAGCGCAATTACACCACCTTCGCCATTGTTGTCGGCGCGCAACACGAAGCTGAGATATTTAAAGGAGACAATGACCATCAGCGACCAGAACATCAGGGAGAGGACGCCGAGAATGTTCTCCGGCAGCGGCTGGATGCCGTAGTCACCATGAAAGCACTCGCGCACGGCATAGAGCGGGCTGGTGCCGATGTCGCCGTAGACAATGCCCAGCGCCGCCAGTGACAGCACCGCCAGACGCTTGCCGGTCTGCGGCTCCGCCTGCGGGTTAGTCTGTGGATTGTCGGCCGTAGCTCTGCTCTCCTGTTAATCTCCGCAAATCAAATCGGGGTTTCGATCCGGTCCTGCCGGAATAATGTAAATTGCGATCATCAAATATAAGGCACAAACTGAAAGTGCGGCGACTCTATGCACAAAAAGAGGACGCCTCGGTTGAGGCGTCCTCTGCATTGTCTCGTCTGGGCGGAAGTACTATTCGGCGACCATCGCCAGAGTCCTCGCAATCTTCTCGCGCAATTGCTGCGCCGGCAGGAAATCGGAGTCGGCATCCTTCCAGATCTCGGCGGCTCGCTGACGGTAGGAGAGCGCCGATTGATGATCCTCTTCCTGCTCGTAAATATCAGCCAAAAGCAAGAGCGTGCGGACATGATTGGGATTAATCGTCAGGTTTTTCTGTAGTTCGCTCTTGGCGCGATCGATCTCCCCGTCGCGGAAGAGCACATTGGCATAGTAGTAGCGGATCCGTATCTTGGTAGTTGGGATGCCGACATCATCGACGACCTCACCCAGCAACTCAGCGCTTTTCGGCAAATCGCCGTCCAGATCGGCGCGCAGCGCCGCGATATATTTTTCCGTGCGCTTGATGCCGGCATCATCTTTCAATTCAGGCTTCTCCGCCTGTTTGGCAGCCTGCACTGCGGCGAATCTGTCGAAGCTCGCAAACGCCTGGTCCTTATTGCGCTGCAGATAGTAGGAGTAGCCGAGATCTATCAATGCCGCGACGTTCTCTGTATCCTCGGAGAGCACATCATTAAAGACCGCGCGCGCTGAATCGTAACGCAGCTCATTGAGCAGTGCTTCGCCATATTGCAGAGCGAAGTAGTGGCGGCGCTCCAGTGATTCGGCACGGTCGATCAGCGTACTGAAGCAGTACTCCACCTTGGCGGAGCGCCCCAGCGCAAGATATGACTGACCCATGTGCTCGACCGCATAAGCGAACTCAGGATTGATATTGAAAGCGGCGCGGAACTCCTCGATTGCCTCGTCATAGCGCCCCATGGCATGCAGAATCTCGCCGCGCGAATCATGCGGGTTTGCTTCATTGGGCGCCAGCCGGCTGTAGTCGGTGAGATGTCGCAGGGCCTCATCATATCGGCCAAGATAATAATTGAGATAACCCAGCATGTTGTGCCCGTTGGCATACTCCGGATCAGCCGCCAAGGCATCGGTAAAATGCTCGATTGCCGCCTCGAAGTTGGTGCTCATCATCTCGAGACTACCGAGCATCAGATAACCATCGCGATACTGCGGATACTTATCGACGTACTCCAGCGCCCCCTTGCGGACAGTTGCCGTGTCACGATCCTTTTCGGCAGCCCACATATCCAGAAGTAGCCGTTCACGCTCTGAGACCTCAGCCTTGTGAGCATAGGCGGCCTCCCAGGCAGCTTCGCTTTTCTCTTTGAAGCCCAGATCCGCATAGCAGCCGGACAAGCGCGCCAGCGCCATCGCGAAAGTGCTGTCCTCAGCCACGGCCCTCTCATATTGCTCGCAGGCATCACGGGTGTAAAGCTGCTCCGAGAGTCGGGTGCCCTCCTGATAGTAGTCGTAAGCGAGATTGGAAGATGTGGTTACGTCGCGGTCGCTCTTCAGCGCGTATACCAGCGACAGAACCGCAAAAACGAGGAAGATGGTAAACGCGAACTTCTTGTACATCAGCTACTCCCTAACAACCGATTAATCACGCCGCCAGGCGCACCTGGATATCTGGACATACCATTCACGCAGTTTGCAATACGAAACTGGCCTGTTTTAGTTTATTATTTTTATCGGCTAGATCGATCATTCCCCGCAGCCGCGCGGGCAAACGCC
>JBDRQZ010000345.1:0-4146 GCA_043826025.1 bacterium
TGACCGCCTTCCTCGGCTACATTGCTGTTGTCATCGGCCTCCTGTTCGACCTGGGTCTGCCCTGGAATATCTGGCACATGATCATTTACTGGAATCCCCACTCACCGCTGTTCGAAGTCGGCTGGTGTGTGATGCTTTACACTACGGTATTGTTGCTGGAGTTTAGTCCGGTGCCGCTTGAGGAGGCTAGCCGCTATGCGAAGATACGCAGCTTCCTGATGCGCTTCCGCCTGCCGCTGGTGATCATCGGCATCGCGCTCTCCACCCTGCATCAGTCATCGCTCGGCTCGCTCTTCCTCATCATGCCCTACAGGCTGCATCCACTGTGGTACTCTCAATTGCTGCCGGTGCAGTTCTTCATGTCGGCGGTGGCGCTCGGCATGATGATGGTCGCTTTCGAATCGGTGGTCTCGCATTGGCTTTACCGCCGTCCCGTGGAAACGACACTAATCGCCAAACTGGGAAAAGCCGTGGCCTGGGTGTTGGGAATCTACCTGGCAATACGAATCATCGACATCGCCTCCTCCGGCGAACTGGCGATGATTGTCAACGGCAGTTGGGAGAGTATCCTTTTCATTACCGAAGTGATGATCTCGACACTCATCCCGCTCGTGCTCTTTGCCATCCCGGCGCTCCGTCGTCAACAGCGCTGGCAGGTTGTCGGCTCGGCGATGGTGGTCTTTGGAATGGTGATGAATCGTCTCGATGTCGGTGGTCTGACGATGCTCTCGACGACCGGCGACTCCTATGTGCCCTCCTGGATGGAGCTTTCGGTCAGTTTCGGTGTGGTGGCCGCCGCCGGGCTGGTCTTTCTCTTCGCTATCGAACACTTCCATATTTGGGAAAAGCGGCCGGAAGATGAGGAGCTCAAAGCTTCCACTATGCCCCGCTTTGACGTTATCTCATCTGTCTGGCTTGGCAATCCGGGCATGCGGGCACGGGTGAAATACTCGCTGGCCTTTGTGCTGGCGTTCGCTTTTGGCCTGGCGGTACTGCCCTGGCAGCAGATCGAAAGTCGCGGTGTACCGGAGGAACGTGCCGACCGCGCGCGTGGCGGCGACACGCTGATTGTCGACGGCAACCACGATGGTTATGGCGTCGCCTTTGCGCACAAGAAGCATATCGAAACCACCGGCGGGCCGGAGAAGTGCGCCCTTTGCCATCACATGAATCTGCCCGACGATCAGCAGAGCGGCTGCTATGAATGCCACCAGAGCATGTACAGCGCCACCGATGCCTTCCGTCACGACTGGCATTCCGATCCCGAAGGCGGTAATGTCGCCTGCAGTAAGTGCCATGAACCGGGGGTCGAACGGACCGCCGCGACGGCAAAGCAGTGTACGGACTGTCATACGGACTTGTATCCGCAGGGTGCGACCATCGTTGTCAAAAGCTATGTTGCGCCCTCATATACCGACGCCATGCACACGCTCTGTGTGACCTGTCACACCGAGAAGGCTACCCAGATCGAAGGCAAACAGGCGCTGGCGCAATGTGCTTCCTGTCACGGGACCCTCGATAGTCGCGGGGCGCTGGCCGCCGGCGCGCCGATTAGCAGGTCCACGGCAGGCAGCAGTGTGTTGCTACCGGCGCCGAAACCGCCGAGCAAGGAGACACAATAGGTGACCGCAATGAAGGGCAGAATTCTGATCATAGAGGATGAACCGGATGTGGCGACTTATCTCGCGACGATTTTGCGCGCCAATGGCTACCAGCCGCAGGTGGTCACCGATCCGAATCAGGCCTGCGCGATGATCAAGCAATTCAAGCCGGACCTGATTTCGCTCGACATTATGATGCCGGAGAAGTCGGGGCTCTCGATGTACAGCCGGCTGCGCCAGGAGCCAGGTTACCGGGACATCCCCGTACTGATTGTCAGCGGCATGACAGAGGAATCGCAGTTCGACTTTCACTCCCTGGTTCCGGATGACTCGATCCCGGAGCCGGAGAGCTATTTCGAGAAGCCGCTCGATGTCGACCGCTACCTGCAAGTGATAAGTCACTTGTTGGCCAAACCGCACAAAGCTGAGAGGAAGTAGCAGATGGCTGACAAAGCGAAGCTCGATGGTAAGCTGCGCGGGTTGATTTACAACCAGTTCTTCCATCAGATGCCCTTCAGTATCGCGGTGATCGACCGCGACTATAATGTTGTGGAGGCCAACCAGGATTTTACCGATCATTTCGGCGACTGGCACGGGCGCAAGTGTTACGATGTCTATAAGAACCTGAAAGAGCCTTGTCGCGACTGCCCCTCCGCTGACGTTTTCAAAAATGGCGAGGCGCGGGTCACCGATGCGGTTGGTATCGACCGCAATGGCCGCTCCACCCACTATGTCGGCCACAGCATTCCGATCCATGCCGACGGCCCCGGCCCTCGCGTCGAGTTCGTGCTGGAGATGACCCGCACGGTTACCGGCACCGGCAACTGGCAGCAGGAATATCAGATTCTCTTCGACCGCGTGCCCTGTTACATCACGGTGATCGATCACGATTATCGCATCGTGCGCGCCAACGAAGCCTTTCGGGAGAACTTTGGCGATGTGATCGGGCTTCACTGTTATGAGGTCTACAAACGGCGCAGCTCACGCTGTGAGAATTGCCCGGCAGCCAAGAGTTTCCGTGACGGTAAGGTGCATCGCTCCACCCAGAGCGGCACCGGTAAGAGTGGCCAGGATATTCACTATGTTGTGTCGACCTCGCCGTTGCGGCGCACCGGGGAGGAGATCGCGCATGTGATTGAGATCTCCACTGATGTCACCGCCACCCGCAAACTGGAAAAGCAGGTGATCGACGCGGAACGACTCGCGGCGGTTGGTCAGACCGTCGCGGGGTTGGCGCACAGTATCAAGAACATTCTCATGGGCCTCGAGGGCGGCAAGTATATTGTTTCGCTGGGTGTCAAGAAGGGTGACAGCGAGATGATCAATGAGGGTTGGGAGATGCTGGAGCGCAACTTTGAGAAGACGACTTCACTGGTTAAAGATTTCCTCAGTTTCTCCAAAGGCCGTCTGCCGGAATTGAAACTGGTCCAGCCCGCCGATCTGGTCAATGAGATTGTCGCACTCTACAAAGACATCGCTGCCCAATCGGGGATCGAACTCAAAGCGGAGATTGTCGGCAAGGTGCGTGAAGCTCCGCTTGATCCGGACGGCATCCACACCTGTCTCACCAATCTGGTTTCCAACGCCATCGATGCCTGCTTGCTGGGCGAGCAGAAGGGCACCGAGGTGGTGATTCGGGTTAGCGACCAGGCCGACAAGTTGCTTTTTGAGGTTTGTGACAATGGCGCTGGGATCGACTATGAGATCAAACAGAAAATTTTCACGACCTTCTTCACCACTAAGGGCAGCGGCGGCACGGGACTGGGGCTTTTGACCACGCGCAAGATTGTGCAGGAACATGGCGGCAAGATCACAGTCGAGTCGCGCAAGGGTGAGGGAGCGCACTTCCAAATGGTCTTTCCTCGACAGCGTCTGATCGCTATATATGAGGAGAGCAGCAAGGCGAAGGCGGATGATTAGCAGGACAAGGAGATAGATGTGAACAGCGATGCGCGCAAAACTGTGTTGGTAGTCGACGACGAAGCCGACGTGCGGCATTTTCTCAAGGCTGCCCTGGTCGAGGCCGGCTTCAACGTGGTGATCGCCTCCGATGGTTTCGAGGCAATGGAGGAGGTCAAGCGGCAGATCGACCTGGACAATACCCATTACTGCGACCCCCAGGGGATCCTTTCCCTCAGGAAGGCCGTCGCGAGACAGATCTCGGAAACCAGGGGGATCCGGGCGGAAGCGGAGCGCGTTGTCGTCTTTCCCGGAGGGAAGCCCCCCATCGGCCTGTGCCAGCAGACCTACTGCGGTCCGGGGGACGAGGTGGTCTATCCCAGCCCCGGTTTCCCCATCTATGAGTCCTTCGTCCCCTATGTGGGCGCCACACCGGTGCCTGTCCATCTGAAGGAAGAGAACGCGTTTTCCCTCTCCGGCGAGGAGCTGGCATCAAAGCTTTCGGAGCGCACCAAGCTGATCTTTCTCAATTTTCCCTCGAATCCGACGGGAGGGGTCGCCTCCCCGGAGCAGCTTCAGGGGATCGCCGATGTGATCCGCACCCGGTGTTGCGACGATGTCCGCATCTTTTCCGACGAGATCTACG
>JBDRQZ010000346.1:0-6498 GCA_043826025.1 bacterium
CTACCGGAATCAATATCTGGTTACCCGGGATGAGTCGAACAGCGCCTTCGGCAAAGCCAAGGTGGCGGCGATGTTCTCAATCGCCAATCACCTGCTCTCCGCTTTCGAGGCGGCCTTCTCAGCCAAACGTTACAACCGGCAGCAGGACACGTTTGGGGAGATCAGGGTCAAGGCGCAGTTCGCAAAGTACTATGATGAACAGATCCCGAAGTTGACAGTCTCTTACAACTTCTATTGATGGTAAGAATCGGAATCATAGCTCTGTTAGTCGCGGTTCTCCGGCTGATGCCGGCGAATGCTGAGACAATCGAACTTCAACCCTCGCGGCTCCTGGAGCCGACCGAGTTGATGTTGGCTCAGGTGGGTGAGGACAGTAGTTCCTTCAAGGATGTCGTGCTTGAGCGGCACGGTCTGACCGAGGAGTCGCGCAAAAGCCCCTGGCGGGCGCTGGGCTCGTCGCTGTTGATACCCGGCTGGGGGCAGCACTATATCGGCTCCGATCTCAAGTCAAAGGTGTTTTTCGGAGCCGAAGTCGGATTTTTGGGAGCGCTGGCGGTGTTTCGGCATGAGGGCGCCTGGCGCGAGGATGATTATCGACTACTGGCGCAGCTTGAGGCGGGCGCCGACCTGACCGACAAGGATGAGCGATTCTACGACGTCGTCGGATTCTATGAATCGCGCGAGGACTACAACAAGCTGGGCGGGGTCTACAATCGCGGGCAGGAATATTATCCGGACAATAGCTTCTATTTCTGGAAGTGGAACTCCGAAGCGGCGCAACTGCGTTACCGCGATCTCAAGAATCAAAGCAAGACCTACTATCGTAACTCCGATTTTGTACTGGGGCTGTTAATCGCGAATCACGTGGTATCCGCAGTCGATGCTTTCTTTGGCGCCAAACGCCACAACCGCCGCATCAATTCCGGATTCTGGGGGGTAGATTTGCGCGTGCCGGAAACCGGTGGTTTTCTGGTAACGGTGCGTGCCGGATTCTAGCTCGTGTGCAAGAACCTTGTGCAGATTGCGGCGCTCGTAATTCTCACGATGTTGTCGGCCTGTACTACGCAACAGTTCCAGACTGACTTTCTGCCGGCCAAGCCGACCGGTTTCTCCTATTTCGGTGAGTTCAACGGGCGTTATGCCGGCGAACAACTGCTGGCGCCTCAGGCGGTAGTGCTCGATCAATCAGGCAATCTCTACATCGCCGACACCGGCAATGACCGGATCGTAAAACTTGATCCCGAGGGTCGTTACCTGGCCAGCAGCGGCGGGTTTGGGGTTGGCAGTGGCTTTAGCCGCCCCGTGGATATTGCGAGTTCCGACGGCATCAACTTCTTCGTCCTCGATCAGGGCAACCGCCGCATCGTAAAACTGGACTACAATCTGATTGTCGCCGATGAAATCGAATTCGCCGATCAGGATGAACTGTTGTCGGTGGGCGATGCTGCCGGACTGGGAGTCGGCAATGATGGCCGCATCTACCTTCTGGATCCCGACAATCTGCGAGTAATAGTCCTGAACACCGACTATGAAGTGGAGCGCGAGCTGACAACCGGCGGTGGTTTTGTCGGCTGTGCTCACATCGCGTTTGGCCCCTTGAATCGCGCCCATATCTATGATGACCGTGAGCAGGCAGTTTACATTTTCGACGCTTTCGGCAATCAGCTCAACCGGATAACGCTGGACGAGGTCGGCGAATTGGGCGGGCTGGCGGTTACCGAGAATTTCTATATCCTGTCCGACCGTCGGCGGCACGAATTGGCGATTTACAGCACCGCCGGCACCGCGATGTTGCGTGTCGGCAGGCTCGGTGATGGCGCCTATCATTTCAATACCCCCGCCGGCCTGGCGCTCCGCTATGACGGCCGCCTTTATCTTGCCGATTCCGGCAATAACCGTATCGTCTACTATGAAATGGTTGCCGAGTGAGGTGCGCGTCCGATTTCTGCTGCTCTTGACGACTACCCTCTCTCTGCTCAGCTCCATCTCTCCCCTGTGCCGCATTGCCAAAGCCGCATCTGGTCCGACAATCAGCAGAATTCTGGTTCCGAATGATTCCGGCTATTTTGTCGGCGAGTTGGACGAAGAGTGGCTTCTGCTCTGCGGCGCGGACACGCTGACACCGGGGCAGGACTATGAGGTCCGTGACGGCAGTTTGCATCTGGTCGATTCAACAACTTGCTGTGACACTCTACGACTGCTGCGTCACCTGCCCCTGAGCACCACGCCCCAGCGATACTTCCTGCATGAGTTGGTCACTGAGCGCTCGCCCGTGACGAGAGATCTGCCGGTCGAGTCGCAGCCAATCAAAGAGAACACGCCGAGCAGTTTCCAGGTCAGCGGCACCAAGACATTCTCTGCCGATCTCTCCGACCGGCGGCAGGCCGGTCTCAGTCAGGGGCTGGCACTAACTCTCAGCGGCGACATTGGACATGGGATTATCGTGCGAGGCAGTTTTAGCGATCAAGGTCTGCGCGATGATCGTCTGGTTACCCGTCGCTTTTCCGAGCTGGACAACGTCTACCTCGAAGTTGAGTCGGAGCATTTGAGCGGCCGGTTCGGCAGTTACAAGCTGGTTCAAAACCGCTTTAACTACCTGCAGCTAAACCGTCAAGTACAGGGACTCTCGCTGCAATATCAGGATGCCGGCTATCAGGTCGCGACCACGCTTTCGTTGCCGCCGGGAAACTTTGTCAGCAATAGTCTCGTGGTGCGCGAGGGTGACTATGGTCCTTATCTGTTGACCGGCGCGAACGGCGATTTGGGCGTGGCGGTAGTGGAACACTCGGAACGGGTCTGGCTCAACGGACGCCTGCTGGAGCGGGGCCGCGATCAGGATTACTATGTCGACTATCTGCAGGGGGAGCTGTTTTTCACCGGTCGACGCAATCCCAATGAGGGCGACCGCTTGCGTATCGATTTCGAATACCAACAGCGCGAGTACCGCAAGACATTGATGACCGGGGCAGTGGAACGTGAAATGGCAGATGGAGATGCACAGCTCGGTGTAGGTCTCCTGAGTCTCACCGCCGCGCCCGATGATCCGCTTGATTTTTCACTCTCGGCCACCGACCGCGCCGCGCTGGCGGCCGCCGGAGACAATCCCGCTGCCGCCGAAGTCCCCGGTGCGCAATTTGTCGGCAACGGCGCCGGCGATTACCTTCGTGAAATCGATTCCCTCTACGGCGAGTTGTTCACCTACGTGGGCGATAGTCTCGGTGACTACCGGGTCAGTTTCAGCAAGGTCGAATCTGGCGACTATATTTATCTCGGTGGTGGTCAATATCAATTCGTCGGGAGCGGTCTGGGCCAGTATCTGCCGATCAAGAGCCTGCCGCTGCCCGAAGCGGCACAGTTGGTGAGTCTGCGGGGGGAACTTCAACTTGCATCAGGTCTGCGGCTGCGGCAGGAGACGGCGCTTTCGCTCTACGACCGCAACCGACTCTCAGCACTCGATGACGGCGACAATGACAAAGTCGCTGCGCAATTGCACCTTGACTTTGGCAAAGCGAGCCAGGCTCTTTCCGGCACGCTTTCCGCCGAACTGCTGCCGGGTGGATTCTTCCGCACCAGCCGACTTGAGGCAGTCGAGGAGGACTATCTCTGGCAGCGACGGGTGGAGACCCAGGGCGACCGACAACGCTATCTTGTCGCAGCAGACTCGCGTTTGACTCCTCGTGACAAATCGCACTGGGAGGCGGGCTACACCAAGGAGGTTGATGGTTTCACGTCCGCGCGCGGTTCCAATGAGACTTCGATTGAACTGCCTTCGACACGACTTCACTGGAATCTCAATCTCGCCGACGCCGAGGACACACTCGGTACTTCCTCGCTCGTCGAGATTCAGCCCGAAGTCACGAGCACCTGGTTGCCGGTGCGGACCACTCTGTCCGGCCTGTATGATCTTCGACACCAGCGTGACGCCTCCGGAACAGAATACTCGCAGAGTCGCCGCGAGCTTGGCGGTTCGCTCAGCTATGCGGGCATTTCATTTGGCGCGCGTCAGCGAGAGAACTGGAGCAGTGATTCACTCTGGCGCATGGAGTCGCGCAAACGCTCGCTCTCCATGGAAATTGCACGCGCGCTGGGCCAACGCGGTCGGCTCACTTTTGTTGGTCATGCCAATTGGCTGGATCAGAGCGCAGCCCCACGCGAGAGTTATCAAACCGGCTCGCTTGATCTCGACTGGCCACGACTGGCGGAGTTGCTCTCGATTAATACTCGCTTACGACTCAGTCGGCGGGGCCGCTCGGAATCGCGCGAGACCTACCTAAAGGTTGATGAGGGAGATGGTGACTACATTCTTGAGGATTCGATCTATGTCGCCGATCCCCGCGGCGACTACATTCGCGTGACCGAACAGGTCGGCGCAGTCAGCCAGAAAGTCGAGGCCGAGAAGCAGGTCAAACTTGAACTGGCGCTGGAGCGGTTTGGACTTGGGGTTTTGACACGCGGCAGTAGCTTGCGTTATGAGATCAACTCGCAGGAAATCGGCGCGGTCGATACCAGATTCCAGACGGGTTGGCTACTGCCGCCCGAAAGCTACTTCACGGAGCCGACTTTCAGTCGACGCCGCCAGAGCTATCGGCTGCGTCGCTATGAGCGCACACTCGGTCTGACTGTCGATCTGGAGTATCAACGCCACCACAATCTCAACCTGCTTGATATCGCGCGTCCCAGTGAGGAGAATGGCGAGCAGGGCAGTCTGCTGCTCAGCCAGCGGGTCGGCGCCCGCAATGTCGCAGAGTTGCAGCTTGCCGCGCAACGCTCCGAGGATTGGGAGAACAATCGACGATTGCTGAAAATCGAGAGTATGAAAGCAGGACTGAGCTATCGAATCTTCTTCAGCAATTGGGAAGCGGAGACAGGCCTGGAGATTGGCCATGAGAGTGAGGATTCGCTTCATTTATCGCTATTGACCTATCGAGTCAGTCAGGAAATCGCCTACAAGGTGCAGGGTTTGGGGCGAGTCGACGCGACCGCGTTCCTCTATCAGGTGCAAAGCGACACGCTGCGCAATCTGCCGCGCCAACTGGCGGATGGTTTCCCGATCGGTACTAATCTGGGGGCGCGGCTGCGGGCCGACTTCCAGATCGCCGGGAACTTCTCACTGAAAATCTCTGCGACCGGGGAGCTGCGCGATGGTGAGGACAACCGCTACTACCTGCGCAGCGAATTGACTTCGAGGTTTGAGTGATGATCCGTTATCTGCTGACGATAATCTGTCTGCTCGGCCTGCTGGCAGCGCCAACAGCAAACGGGCAAGTCGACACAGTGGCATGTGCCGGAGAAGGCAACATCTATCTTTGTGCAGAGCAGGTGATCCTGGCGCTGGCTGATTCAGGGTATTGCGCGGCTCAGGCAGAGATTGTCAGTGTCGCCGGAGTGGACAAGCTGCTGCTTGATCGGGGAGCACTATTCTCGCTCGCTCAACTCAAACTGGACGGCGTGGCTGATAGCCTGATTTCGTTACTCAACCTGGAACAGCTGGCTAACCTTCCACTCACCCGCCAGAATCGCGATGCCATCCTTTCCCAACTGGTGCTGCTACTCGCTGAAAATGGCTACCCATTTGCGCAACTGACAATTGCGGCCGAGTTCGTTGAAAACGACACCCTCTACCTCGACTGCAGTCTGCTGTCCGGTCCGCACACCCGAATCGGAGCAGTAAGATATGAGGGTTTGGAGGTCACCAGACCATCGACCCTGGCGCATCGCCACAAACTCAGAGTCGGCGAGTGGTATCGCGAGAGCGAGGTTCGGGCTGCGGGTGAGTCGTTGCGGCAAGTGGAGTTTTGCACTCTGCTGGACTCCCCGCGACTGCGCTTTGACAGCCGCAGCGATCAGGTGGAGATTATCTTCCCGATGCGTGATCGCCGCAGTTTCCGTCTTGATGGTGGTCTGTTGGTGCTCCCTGACAGATCGTTGGCGGGCAATCTCGAACTCAGCGCGCAGAATCTGCTGGGCGCGGGCCGACGCTTTGGCCTGAGCTGGGACCGCAAGGACTCCGCTTCGCGCCGCCTGCGCCTCGATTTCGGTTGGCCCTATGTCGGCGCACTGCCTTTCGATCTGGAGCTGCGGCTCTCTCAGGAGGAGCGCGATTCGGTTTTCGTGACCACCAACGCCTCGGCCGCCTTGAGCTACCATGCAGGCTCCCACTGGCTGACAGGAGTCGGCTTTAACTGGCAGAAGACCACCCCACCTGAGGGGAACAGAGTACCCTCCGCGCGATCCTATGGTCTGGAGTTGACCTCAACTTATGACTGCCGCGATGATCGGTATGATCCCCGTTCAGGGTTCTGGCTGCAATTCGGCTTCGGCTCCCGCTACCGCAAATCATTCTCGGTCGGCGACAGCCTGAGCAGTGGCTACGGCTCTACGGTGCGCGCCGATTTCAACCACTGGCTGAAAGTTCGCAAGGGCAGCAGCGTGTACAGCCGCTTGCAGCTTTTTCAAGTGACTTCAGATTTTGAGCCTCTGCCGGTCGAGGAATTGATT
>JBDRQZ010000347.1:0-8351 GCA_043826025.1 bacterium
CGTCGACCTGACTCATCACCGGCTGGAAGAGCAGCAGCGCGATGATGATGATCACGACATCGAGCGCGGGGACCTCGGCGCCGAAGAGGGAGCGGACGACCTCGCTAAGCTGTCGCAGGATCAGCACATAGGCGCCGACGATTACCGCCGAACTGACGGTATAAACCAATGACTGGCGGACAATCAGTCGCACGTCCATAAAGCGATAGCGGACAATCGCCCAGACAATCGAGCCGCAACCCAGGACCAGCGCGCCGATCGTTATCGCACGCCGCAATCCTTCTTCGAGCGTGAGAATGCTGAGCGCCGGCAGGATGAAGGCGATCACATAGAGAGTCAACGCCGAGGAGATGCCGTAGATGACAATCAGGACCTGCTTGCGCAACTGCGGTGCCGTGACCCGCCTGATGCCACGATAGAGAATCGTGGTGGCGATGATCACATAGGCGAAATTGACGGTCGAGAACAGCTTGGCGTGACCATCGAGAATCGCCGAGAAAGCGGCGGTGACGATAATGATGATCGGTTCCAGTGGTTCGAAAATCGCGCTCCCCAGACCACCCATATTCCGGGGGTCCACCATTTTCAGTAGTTTTTCGGGATTGGCGAAGACCGTAGTCAGCACAATGTGGAAAATGTGCGGCACGAAGATGATGTACTTCAGCCGCCGCCAGCGATTATAGAATTCGGTCTGACTTGGAAAACAAAGCGCGAAAAACACCAGTTGGGGGAAAAAGAGTTCCCAGATGTACTGGAGGCTGAACAGCCAACTGCGGCTGGAAATCGTGTCGCCGATCAGCGCACCGAGCGCATAGAAGAGCGGACCGAGCGCCGCAAAGGCGAACATCAAGCCGGTAATGCGATTGATGCGCTTTCGGGTGTCCTCACGCAGAATGAGGATGGCTATGAAGAGCAGAAGTACGCCGCAAGCCAGAAAGACTACAGCGATAACCGTATCAAGAGCCACAAAAGCCCTCCGCGTGAGGGATCATGCGATTTTCTTGGTAAAACTGACCACAGTGCCCCCGGAGTCCGCCTCAGTAATCTCGACGCGGTCCATCAACTGCCGCACGATGAAGACCCCGCGCCCCACTTCGCGCAGCAGGTTTTCCGCGGCGACCGGATCGGCGATCTTCTCCGGATCAAAGAACTCTCCCTGATCGGTGACGGTCACCGTAACCTCGTGGTCGCTGAATTCCAACTCCAGGGTAACGACCTTACTGTGGTCGAGACGGTTGCCATGTTGGATGCCATTATTGACAATCTCAGAGGCGCAAATCGCGATATCAGCCACGGTTTCCTCGGCGACCCCGCGCCGGCGCAGGCTACTCTCCAGGAACTCATCGACGACGCTGATGAACGCCGGATCGGAGGGAATCACGATCTTGTTGTCGCTGATCTCGGGCTTATCGAGCATAGTATTCGTCGGCGCTATCCGGTTGTCAGCGCCGCGACTGCCTCATCGGTAGAATCGTAAGCATCAAAGACGGTAATGAGCTTGGTAATCGTCAGCAGTGATTTGATCTTGTCGGTGACATTCGACAGTTTCAGTTCGCCGCCGGCATTCTTCAACGTCGTCAGGCAGGAGATCAGGATTCCGAGCCCGGTCGAATTCATCCAGTCGACCCCGGCAAGATCGATCACGACTTTCTTCTTGTCTTCGTTGATCAGATCCCGGACACTCTCACGTAGCGAAGTGGCATCGGGACCACCCATGATCTTGCCCTTCGGCTCCAGAATGACGATTCCGTCCTGTTCGCGGCTGGTAAGCTTCATATTTCTATTCCCTTCTACTTGATTGACTTACTATCTGTTTCATCGGAACTTATAGATTCAAAGTCTTAATAATAGACGATTCAAAGATGCAAGTCAATTGCTTTGCAGGGGGAGGTCAGACGCAGAATTCAGTGGTGTGCAATGTGGGAGAATGTCGCAAATGTATGGGCGGTATCCCGCAATTCCGGTAGGCAGATCAGGCGGGGCAGCTTTGCTCCGGACCGAGCTGTCACTCGCAAGTGTAGCACTCCGTTGCTGTTACGTTGATCGGGACGGCGCCTGTTCAGTCTGGCAAGGATGTTGCAGAATGGATCACTCGAAGGGTTGGCGCAAAGAGGAGGATCCAGTGACAATCAGCCTTAGCGGAGAGATGAGCAGCATCAGCACGATTCGCAATCTGTCGCTGCTGCAGCGCAGTATGCAGCAGACGCAACTGCGCCCGGTGCGGGCTGAAGAAGGTGAGACTGAAGCGACTCCTCCACCGCCACCGGCTACAAACGAACAGATGCGGTCAAGGATCGGCAGACTCAGTGAGACCCTGCGCGAGTTGGAGACCACGCTGGACAAGAATCAGACCGCAGCGGGCGCACTCAGCGGACTCCGACAGCGCTTGCTCGAAATGCGTGACCTGGGCAAGACGGCGGCCTCGGCCGAGGCAGTGCCGGAGGAAGAAGTCGCTGGCTGGCAGCAGGAGATCGAGCAGCGTACCGCGGAGTATGCCGAGACCCGCAGCGCGGTCAGGTGGGGCGGACAGGGTCTGTTGGATGGGTCGCCCGGGTCAGTGCTCAATGTACGTAACGTCGAAAACCTGAGGTTTGATGACCCCGATGGCGCTAAGCGGGCGGTCGGGCAACTTGAGACGGCAATCAGGGAGATCGACCACGCGCAGGAGCAGCTCGAGGCCGGTTCCGAGTCGGTCTATGAATCGGCATTGCAGTCCTTAGAGGCCTCCTCGCAGGATGCCACCGCGACCGAATCGTTGGCGCGCGATCCTGATTCAGCCTCGCACCAGGCGGACTATCTCAGGAAAGTCATCGGCCTGCACAGCGGTCAGGCCGCGGTGGCCCAGGGAAATCTGGCCAGTGAGTCGGTATTTTTGCTAATGGAAGCTTGATGAGTAGAAAATAAGAAAAAACCTCCCCTTGCTGGTGTTCTACACACCGATGCGCTTTCTGCCTGAGAGACCCGGAGGCCACTCCGGGTCTCGAATTTTATGGGGGACAGTGGACGACAACCGGCCGTCACCTATCCAGACTCAATCCCGAGGTTTAGCAGTCAGCGGGTTTTCCGATAATAAGAGCAGGACCGGTATATCATGTTTGTCGAGCCAAAACTTGCACGTTCACTCCTGCCTCACCCGGGGAAGGTTTATGCATTATCGCGACTGATCTTCGCCGGGGCGCTGGCGATCTGGCTGGCGCTGGAGGGTGACACCAATTTTCAGGCGCGGGAGATCTTTTACGGATTAGCGCCTTTCACCACGCTCTCCGCGGCAGCCTACCTGCTGCGGAACACAGTGAAGCGCTCCTCGCAAGTCTTTGTGCTGTTATCGATCATGATCGACGCCGGCTTCGTGACCTATCTGATTCGCTACACCGGCGCGGCGCACTCGCCCTTCTACCTGCTCTACTACCCGGTCGTGATGTTTGCGGCGTTCTACTTCTCGCGGCGCGCGAGCCTGGCCTTGGCAGCGACACTCAGCGGCCTCTATGTATTTGCCTGCCCTGCCCTGCTGCAAATACTGTCGCCATTTGAATTGGGGATGCGCCTCCTGACGCTTTGGCTTCTCCCGCTGGCAGTCAACTTTGCGGCCAGCAACGTGCGCGGCTCCGAAAACCGCCTATTTCGCCTGCTGGACTCGCTGAATGAGAGCACTACGGAGTTAGAGCGCTACCAGCGCCGCATCGAGACCATCTATGAAACTTCTCATGCGCTCGGTGCAATCCTCAAACAGCGCGAGATTTCCGTCAAGGTGCTGACTATTGTCGAGGAGATTCTCGGTTATGAGAACTGCTCGATTATGCTGCAGATACCCAATCAGGGTTTGATTCGGGAAATCGCCCGCCTACACATGGGGGAGCGCTATTTCGCCGATCTGCCGGAGCCGGAACCGCCCCGGGGACTGATCGCCGAAGTGGTCGAAAGCGGCGAGTCGCGGCTGGTCCCCGATCTTCAGGAGCAAACGCGCTATACGCCGATCACCCGAGGCACGCGCTCGGTGCTGATCGTCCCGATGATTTCGCAGGGCAAAGCTATCGGCGTGCTGGCCGCGGAGGCGCTGCGCCCGGGTCAGTTTGCGGAAATCGACCAGAAGGTCTTCTCGATCCTGGCGGCGGAAGCGGCGATGGCATATGAGAATGCGCGACTGCACGAAGAATTGGAGAAACTGGCAGTAACCGATGACTTGACCGAAACCTTTAATTTCCGTTACTTTGAGGATCGTCTGGAGGAGGAGAAACGTCGCGCGCGGCGTTACTCGCAACCATTGTCGCTGCTCATGATAGATATCGACTGGTTCAAGCGCTGCAATGACAAACTGGGCCACCAGACGGGCAATATCGTGCTCAAAGGAGTCGCTGAGGTGATCGGGACCTCGATTCGCGATACTGATATTCTGTGCCGTTACGGCGGTGAGGAGTTCGTAGTGATCCTGCCACAGACCGAACACCCCGAGGCGTTACGCGTGGGGGAACGAGTGCGCGCTAATGTCGAGGCGACCACGCTGGGCGGCGAGGATGATTATCCGGAGACCAAAGTCACGGTCTCCGTCGGCGTCACAACCTATCCTGATAATGGTGCAGCGCCGGAGCGGCTGGTGCAGTTGGTGGATCAGGCTATGTATCGCGCCAAAGAGATGGGCAAGAATCGGGTCGCGGTGCTCTGATGAGTGATGCGGCTGAGCTGCTGGGCAGCTTGCTCATCTGCGGCTTCGAAGGCTCAACACTTCCCGAACAATTGCAGAATGCTTTAAGCCGGCGGCAGCTTGGCGGCGTTATCCTCTTTGCCCGCAACTATCAGAATCGCGAGCAACTGCGGCGACTGACAGACGCGATTCGGGAGGCGCAGCCGCAGACCCTGATCGCTGTCGATCAGGAGGGTGGCCGAGTGGTACGCTTTGCTGAAGACTTCCCCACTTTTCCGAGTCCCGCTTACTATGTGGAGCAGGGAGACCTCGCGGGTCTCTACCAAGCGACCAAAGTCACGGCAGCTCAACTGAGAGAACTGGGTGTGAATTTCAATTTGACGCCGGTGTGCGATCTGGCGCCGACAGCGAAGCAGCATGTGATCGCAACGCGGGCAGCGAGCTCCGATCCGGCACTGGTGAGCGCGATTGTCAAGCAACAGATCACAATCATGCGGGAAGAGGGGATTCTCTCCTGCGCCAAACATTTTCCCGGACTGGGATCGGCTGTGGGGGACCCGCACTCACTGCTCTCGCGATCATCACGGTCACGCGAAGAGTTTCGCGCCCTCGATTATCAACCCTTCCGCGCCGCTTGTGAAGCGGGGGTCGACGCGGTGATGCCGACGCACCTGTTAGCCACCAATCTGGATTCGGTGAATGCGGCGACTTTCAGCAGGACAATTGTACAAGAGGAACTGCGCGGTTATCTTGGATTCGAGGGTCTCGTGATAACCGATGACCTGACAATGGGCGCAGTGACAGAATACCATGGCCCGGTTGAGGCAGCGGAGGCCGCGCTCCGGGCAGGTTGCGACCTGCTGCTCTATGAGAGATTGGATACTTTCCCTGAGGAGTTTGTCGCACAGGTCGCGACAAAGCTGGAAACCGAGGAGCCATTATCGGAGCGGCTGCTGGAGAGCAACGCTCGTCTCGCCAGGCTGAGAGAAAATAGGAGTTTCGCATTTGACCTCGTCCCACCTCACACTCTCTGAACTGCTCGCTAAACCACGCCGCAAAACAATCGGCCTGATGAGTGGCACCTCGATGGATGGCCTCGACATCGCGTTGTGTGACGTGGAAATCGGCACGGGGCAACTTCAGAATCTCGCCTCGCAGACGGCCGACTATCCGGCGGCTCTACAAAGTGCATTGGTGCGTGTGGTCGAGTCCGGCTCTGCGAAACTGACGGAGTTGGTTGCTTTGTCTGCGGCCTGGGGAGACTTCGCCACTAAGGCAACCGAGCAGTTTCTGTCGGAGCGGCACCTGAAGCCACAGGATGTCGACCTGATTGGTTCGCACGGACAGACGGTGGCGCATCTTGCCGATCCCCTTGAAATCGCGGGGGGTGCCTATCGCGGCTCACTGCAAATCGGCGACGCGGAGATTGTCGCCAAGAGGCTGGGTATAGTGACAGTCTCCGATTTCCGCAGTGGCGACCTGGCAGTCGGCGGCAGTGGCGCGCCATTGACGCCGATTTATCATCAACAGAGGTTTGCGGTCGGTGATCGCATCCGGCTGGTGGTCAATATCGGCGGCATCGCCAATGTCACGCTGCTCGAAGGTTTGGACAAGTGTCTGGCAACCGATACCGGACCGGGGAATTGTCTGATCGACTATCTAACTCAGCATCATCTGAATCAACCTTATGACGAATCGGGCGAAGAAGCGGCAACTGGCACGATTGATCAAGAGCTGTCGAGCAGGCTGCAAGAGGACAAACTCTTCAAGCGCCCCCTGCCCTGCTCATTCGACCGCGCCGAAGTGCTGCATCTGGCAGAGCGTGTCGGCCTGCTCAATCCGGCCGACCCCGCCACACTTGCCAGCCGAATTGCGACTGTTACCGAGCTCACGGCCTGGTCAATCCACCGCCAAACGCAACGACTCAGCGAATCGGCCCCGACTGAGGTGCTGGTCTGCGGCGGCGGCTTCCGCAATCGAACGCTCATGAAACACTTGCGGAACTACTTCGCTGACTCTATAGTGACGGGCACAGATAAGTTCGGTTCCGACCCGGACTTTGTCGAGGCTGAATGTTTCGCCTGGCTTGCCAATCTGACTATCGAAGGGCGGGCCGGCAATCTGCCACAGGTAACAGGAGCTGATCGGGCAGTGGTTTTGGGCAAGATATCTCTACCATGATGCGCTATATCAAACACGCACTTCTGTTTGCAGCGCTGTTGCTGACTTCCTGCGCCCGGCTGGCTTATGTCGACCAGCAGAATGGTTACGACCAACTGAAGCGGCCGCATATTCGGGTGCTGATCTATGACGGCAGCGCGTCGATCAGGCTTGATGCGGATGAGGGTTATGTGCTGCGCGCCTGGCTCGACAATGGCGACAAGCCGACCTACTATTCCGCCTCCGAACTGGAGGTCACTGCCAAGTCCGGCAAGCTGATCCTCAATGACACCCGCGGCAATCTTCTGGAGCGCGACCTGCTGAAAGCGACCCTGTTCCCCAGCAAACGGGGTCAGCGGATGTGGGTTGATGGCAAGCGCTTTCGCGGCAATTTCGAAGTCTTCCCGGAAGGGGGCAACAGGTTCTACGTCGTCAATGTGATCAATGTCGAGGACTATCTGCGTGGCGTCCTGCCGCCGGAAATCGGCAAGCGCAACAAGCAGGAATATGAGGCGCTCAAGGTCCAGGCGGTCGCGGCGCGCACCTACGCGCTGGCGACGAAGGCCAAGTATCCCGACAAGGAGTATGACCTGATTAATGATATCCGCGATCAAGTCTACTCCGGGATTATGGGGGAAACCAAGCCCACCGATCGTGCAATTGCGGAAACGCGGGGTGAGGTGATGATGTACGGCGGGGAGATTATCGAGGCCTACTATCACTCGACCTGCGCGGGCCGCACCGAGGATATCTCCGAGGTCTGGGATCGCGAGCCGCTGCCCTACTTGCGCTCGGTGACCGACCTTGACTACTGCAAGTGGTCCAAATTCTATGATTGGAACGAGATATTCACGGCTACGGAATTACTGGATCATATCCGGGGCTATCTGGAGAGTAAGGGAGAGGACGCCTCCGTCGTGGGTCGGGAATTGCGTGACCTGAAGATCACCTCTCACACTACAGCCGGTCGGGTCAAAGCCGTGCAACTTACTACCGAACAGGGCACCTTCAATCTCCACAAGGATCAGATCCGCTGGGCTTTCGGTCGGTCGCGCGAGACGGGGATATTGCGCTCCACCAATTTTCGCTTGAATCTGGAGTATGGGACGGATGGCCTGGTGTCCAAGGTCCATGTCACCGGCTATGGCTATGGACATGGGCTCGGTTTGTGTCAGTGTGGGGCAATCGGGATGGCTCGCGCCGGTTTTGGCTACGAGCACATCCTGACCCATTACTACTCCGGCGCCCGTCTCGAAAAATTGTATTGATCCCTTCGTTTAACTCGCTATCTAGGGTGACATGAGCAAGTGGTGGACTGTTGTCCTGCTGGTGCTGCTGTGCGGCGGTTTCTCGGCCGAGGCAGGTATCAAGCATCGCCCTTACGCGCTCGAACTTGAGCTGTCGGGAGTGCAGCCGGCGCTGAATGACTCGGCGCAGGTGTGGGCATTTCGACCATCCTATGGCGACGGCTTTCAGTATATGCTCTCCCCACAGACCGGGTTTTAGTTGAAGGTGAGACGCGCCAACATTTACAATGACACCACTTCCGCTT
>JBDRQZ010000348.1:0-4284 GCA_043826025.1 bacterium
GCCAGGCCGGCGAGAGATAGACTAAAGCGAAAAGAAAGAGACCCAGGCAGATGAAGAAGATGCGCCGTTTGTCGACCGGGTGTTTGGTCGGCGCCAGTCGCGCGGTAGTCGGTTTCTCTCCGCCGCCGCCGGGCACCGCACGATAGAAACCTCTCAGCATGGCGATTTGCTCTTGATTAATGATTGGAAATCGCTGAATCGCTCAATAGTGATGCAGGCTCTGAATAACAACAGATAGCAACTCGGCCCGAATGTCATCAGTCGGCAACCTCACACACGGGAACACCTAAGCCCGCTGAAGCAATTGGCCCTCTATATAGCTGGCGGCCCCGTGACTGTCAATAAAAAGCCACCGACTCATCGCCGTTTCCGGCCTCGCTTGTCAGGCAGAGTTTGACAACCGGATAGTGTTGGCCTACTATTCCCGCCATGGCTACCGGTCCCGAAAAACCCTTCCTCTGGGGTGCGGCAACCTCGGCGCTCCAGATTGAGGGTCAGCTTGAGAACGACATCACGATGTGGGAACGCGCCGGGATGTTTCGGCGCGATGGTTTCGATCCCCGCGTTGGCCAGGCGGTCGACCATTGGCGACGCTGGCGGGAGGATTTCGAACTGATCGAAAAGCTCGGCCTCAACGCTTATCGTTTCTCAGTCGCCTGGTCGCGGATCGAACCCTGGCCGGGACGGTTCGATGAAAGCGCGCTCAAGCAGTACCGTGAGATGCTGGGCGTGCTGCTCGACAAGGGTATCACCCCGATGTTAACTTTGCATCATTTCACTCATCCAACCTGGTTTCATGAGCGTTGCCCCTGGCACACCAGCTATGCCGTCGATGCTTTTGTGCGATTCGTCGAGGTGCTCGCCGACCAACTGCTGGACCGGGTGCCCCTGATCCTGACTTTCAATGAGCCGTTGGTGTGGGTGCTGGGTGCTTATGGGGATGCCAAACTGCCGCCCGGCGAACGGAATTTGCAGCAAATGATGGCAGCACTTAAGCACATGATGATTGCGCACCGGCGCGCCTACGATTTGATCAAGATCCGCCACCCGGCCGCGCAAATCGGTATCGCTCACAATTTCATGGTCTTCAAGCGCGCGCGGCCTTTCTCGCGGATCGACCGGCAGTTGCAGCGGATGGTGCATCACTTCTACAATATCATGCTGCCGGAGGCTTTCGTCACCGATCGGCTGCGCTTTACCTTCCCCTTGCTGATGCACTATAACGAACCGATCGATCTCGACAACCGTATCGATTTCTGGGGGATCAACTACTACTGCCGCGCTCACGTGCGATTCCGCTTCGATCTGCGGCGACCTTTCGAGGTGCTGTTTCTGCCGCAGGGAGGGCTAGGTGTTTCCGACCTTGGTTGGGAAACCTACCCCAAGGGTCTGCGCTATGTCTGCAATTGGCTGGAGTTCACCGAGAAGCCGCTCTATATCACCGAGAACGGCATGGCTGCCGAGGATGACACGGTGCGCGTCGAGTATCTGAAATCACATCTGCAGCAACTGGCCGAGGCACAGCGTCAGGGCCATCCGGTGCGCGGCTACTTCCATTGGTCGCTTTTGGACAACTATGAGTGGCTCGTAGGTGAGAAAGCCCGCTTTGGGCTCTACCATGTCGATTATGCGAATGACTTGAAACGGACACTCAAGCCATCCGGCGAATTCTACCGCAGTCACATTCGTAACTCCTTGCGACAGCACAGATAAGCCCCCGATCTTGCTCACCGTTTTTTAACTTCACTGTAACTTCGAACTAATCCGCTGGGCGTTTGTTTAGTAACGAAGGAATAGAGAACGAGGTTTAGTGTGATCTACGATACGATAAGCATCTTCCTGATCGTCGGTATCTCCATCGGCTTGGCTTACGCCCTTCTCATGCTGGCGGTGCTGTTGCGGGATAGGCTCTTCCGGCGCAATAGTGGTCGGCCGCAAACCTCGCCGGCGATCACGGTCTTCAAGCCGCTCAAGGGGCTCGATGACTCTCTGGCGGAGAACCTGCGTTCCTTCTTCAGGCTGGATTATCCTCGGTTCGAATTGCTCTTCGGGGTTGCCGATGCCGCTGATCCTGCTGTCGCTGTGGTCAGGAAGTTACAGGCAGAGCATCCTCAAGTCGAATCCCGTCTGGTTATCAGTGAGCGCGCCGCCGGTCTCAATCCCAAGGTAAACAATCTGGCCAATCTCTGTCGCCGGGCCCAATATGATGTCTTCGTCATCAGCGACAGCAATGTCCTGGTGCGTCCTGGTTATCTCCACGACCTGATCTGCCAGCTTGAAAAGCCGGGTGTGGGTTTGGTGACTTCGACTATACGTGCGGTTGGCGCGCGCAGCCTCGGTTCGGCGCTGGAGAATCTGCACAACAACACCTTCATCGCGGGCAGTGTGCACGCCCTCAAACGCATCTTTCAGATCAATGTCACGATTGGCAAGTCGATGTGTTTCCGGCGTGAGACGATCCGTCGCATCGGCGGCTTTGAGGCTTTCGCCGACTATCTCGCCGAGGACCACCTGCTCGGGGTTGCGATTCGCGAGCAGGGGATGAGGGTCGAGTTGACCAACGAAAGTATCGACAGCATCAACCGCGACTGGCGGGTCTCCATGTTCTGGAATCGCCACTTGCGCTGGGCCATGATGCGCCGTCACCTGAATATCGGCCACTTCTTCGCCGAGATCTTATCCAATCCGGTATTTTTCGCGGTCCTGCTGCTGGTCTGGCGGCAGGATGATTTCTCCGGCAATCTCTTGATCGGTACGGTCACCGGCAAACTGGCGCTCGATCTGGCAATGGCCTGGACGATGGGGGCATCGCGCAAACTCAAACATGTGATGCTCTCTCCGATCAAAGACCTGATGATCGCCGGACTCTGGCTGGTGCCTTTCTTCAGCCGGGTAATCAACTGGCGTGGCAACCTCATGTTGATCGGCCGCAATACTACACTCTCGCCGATCGAGGGCAGATTGCTCTGGCACTACCTGCCGACCTTCCGCAAAGTCTCCCGCGCGGCTGCCGATGCCGGTCGCTGGACTCTCGACGGCACCCGCCGTATGCTGACGCGGCTGGGCCGCTGATTTGGTTTCGCTCACCATTCATTTTCTACACTGAGCTTGCACAATCGTCGACGCTCTGCGTCATTGTAACAAAGGAGCGATCCAAGGAGGGTTCAGGTGAAGCACATCTTTGCGGCGGTATTGATGTTGTCGATTCTTGGCGGAACAGCGGCCTTCGCACAAGGAGTGGAAAGCAAATTGGCCCTGGAGTACGCGAGGAGTTGGGTCTCAGATGATGAATTCGCCACTTCCGACGGTATCAGTGTGCTTTACTCATATCGGCTATCGAAAAAGGTTTCTCTTAGATTCTCCTACACTCATACTGCCGGCGACGATAGTAGATTTGGCTACCTCATTGCCTGGCACAGCTACGAACCACCTCCCTCTGAATTCGTCAAAGAGTCAGTTGATCAGCACCGTCGCTTCAACTTCTACAAAATCGGTTTCTTACATTCTCTGACCTACACAAGACAAACCGCGCTACTGGCCGGTGGCGGAATCAGTTTGCTCAAAATCCGCGAGACTGAAACAGGGGAAACAACCGGTCGCATGCGTGAGGTCAGTTATGCACTGCGAAGCAGCATAGATCTGGATGTCGCGCTGATTATTGATGATAAGACTCTGCCCATATCCCTGCTTGTTGAATTCACACACAGGTTCTTTGTCTTGGGCACTGAAGAGATTGCCCCCGGTTCTTCCGACGCGGAACGCGACGCTTTCACAACTACTGAGATACACATCGGTTTGGGTTACTGGCTGCCTTGGGGAAACTCGAGGTCCAGGAAATAAAAAATGCCGAAGGGGGGATTTGAACCCCCACGTCCGTATTGGACACTGCGCCCTGAACGCAGCGCGTCTACCAGTTCCACCACTTCGGCATCAAATCTGGCGGTTCAGAATATAAGAGCGTGCCGAACAAACGCAAGGGAAAAAGGTAGAGGCTAGTATTCAAACAGAGGCCCAAGCAGCCGTGGGTGGCCCGGACCTTGGGGCTTGTTGAAAAAGCCTTCGTGCAGGGCATTGATTTGGTTTAATTGGGGGTATGCAAAGCAAACGAGAAGATTTTGGTTATGAGTTGACGTTGTTGCCGCCACTGGAGAGCTTGATCCCGGCGGATTACCCGCTGCGTCGCTTACATCAGGTTTTAGACCTGAGTTTTGTCCATGAGGCGGTGCGTGATCGTTACTGCCAGGACAATGGCCGGCCCTCGATCGATCCGGAGGTGATCCTGCG
>JBDRQZ010000349.1:0-2514 GCA_043826025.1 bacterium
GGAATGGTGTCAAGATCGATGTCGACTTCCTCGACCAGATGTCGGAGGAAATGGCGGGTGAGCTGGAGACCATCATTCATGATATCCACACGCTCGCCGGGCATGAGTTCAATGTCAATTCGCCATCGCAATTGGCGACGGTGCTGTTTGAGGAGTTGGGGCTTAGGCCGATGCGCAAGACGGCCACCAAATCAGGCTACTCGACTGATGTCAACGTTCTGTCTGAGCTGGCCAAGGATCACGATCTGCCTCGTCGGGTGCTCGATTATCGGCAGTTGCAGAAGCTGAAATCGACCTATGTCGACACCTTGCCCAAGCTCGTCGACAAGAAGAGCGGGCGGGTACACACCTCTTACAATCAAGCGATTGCCGCGACCGGCAGACTCTCCTCGACCGATCCCAATCTCCAGAACATTCCGATCAAGACGGAAGTCGGGAGTCAGATTCGCAAGGCCTTTGTGCCGACCGACGATGAGCACCTGATCCTGGCGGCCGACTACTCACAAATCGAACTCCGCATTCTCGCACATTTTTGTGAGGACCCCACCCTGGTGGAGTCCTTCCGCAACCATGAGGATATCCATACGCGCACGGCTTCGACAGTGTACGGAGTTGACCTTAATGACGTGACCCCGGAGATGCGGCGCATGGCGAAGACCGCGAATTTCGCGGTGATCTACGGGGTCAGCGCTTTCGGTTTGTCGCAGCAGTCGGATATGAGTGTGGCGGAGTCGCGCGAATTTATTGATCTATACTATTCTCGATATCCGCGAATCAGAGAGTTCACCGAGTCAGTCAAAGAGAGGGCTCGGGTTGAGGGCTACGTGACGACACTAATGGGTCGACGTCGGAATGTACCGGAGATCAACAGCAAGAACCGGCAGTTGCGGCAGTTCGCTGAGCGCACGGCGGTCAACACGGTTATCCAGGGCACGGCTGCCGATATGATCAAGATCGCGATGATTGCGATTCAGCGAGAACTTGAGGGGATGAAGTCGCTGATGACGATGCAGGTCCATGACGAATTGGTGTTTGATATGCTCAAGGCTGAGCAGGAGCCGCTCACCAAACTCGTGCGCGACAAAATGGAGCAGAGCGTAAAACTGCGGGTACCGATTGAGGCTGATCTCGGGATCGGCGAAAACTGGCTGGCCTGTAAGTAAGGAAGAAAATGGCAAAGCGTAAAGCAGGGACGAAGAAGAAGGGGGTGCCACACACAACGCGCCGTCGCAGTTCGCGGTTGGTGCGCCTCTGGCAGCGGCATGCTCGGACGGTGGCTCGCGTTGCCGCAATCGCCGCGGCCGCATTTGTGGTGCTGGTCGCGGTCTATCTGACAGTGAGCAAACTTGGCACCGCCAGTCGCGCCGGTGAGGTCGCCGATCACGTTACCCAGGCGCGCGAGGCCTTGCTGCGCAACCAGTTCGAAACGGCGCGTCTGGCCTATCATCAGGCCGGCAACGCCGATCCCGACGACCCGGCACTGAAACGAGAGCAGACGATGTTCCAGCAACGTCTGGCGCTGGCGCAGGGCGGCACGTTGCGCAATGCGATCGCGGCTGCCTATGCGGTGGTAGCTAACGACAGCAGTTCCACTATCGGCTGGTTGGTCCTGGGACAACTGAACAACAACCTGGGTAATCTGACAAAGGTCCTTGAATATGGAACGCGGGCGTTGCGCTTGGCCAATGATGAAGAAGAGAAATGCAGCCAGATTGCCGCCTCGGTGCTGCTGGGTTCCTATTTCCGTCAACGCGAGCAGTTCGATTCCGCCTACCATTATGCCGGCCTGGCGGTCGATCTGGCGGAGGTGACGCAAGATACCTTCGACCTGCTTGTCAGCGGCTCCGGTCTTGCTTATGCAGCGCTGGGCCTTGACAGCCTGGAGCGCGCCGCCGGTCTGCTGCGCGAGACCGAAGCTCGGGCGCAGGCCGCCTATCCCGGTTTCGTCGATCTGGCCGATGCCGGTCTGGCTGACTATTTCCGACGAATCAAGCAGGATGATTCCGCGCTCAGCTACGCGAACCTGGTACTTGGGCGCAATCCGGTCTATAAGCCAAACCCGACCGCAGCCCTGGCAGCACAGGTTGCCGGTCAAGTCCTCACCCGACAAGGGAAGTATGAGGAGGCGGAGATGCGACTGCAGGGAGCCGCTGCCGCCTGGCGAGCGATCGCCGGCTATACGGATCTGATTACGACTTATAACGCGCTGGCGGATCTCAATTACCGGCGCGAGGACTTCGCCGCCGCGCGCAAGTACTACCTGGTCGCGACCCGGGTCGCGGAGAGCTTTGGGTTAGGGACCAAGGGGCAATATGATATAAACCGCAACAACTTCTTCCTCGGCAAACTCAGTACCGAGGCCTACCTCAGCGCAGGGGAGGCAGCCAATGCTCTCGCCGACTCGGTCATCTCCGAAATGGAGGTTGAGAGCTGATGATTGTCGGGCTTGCCGGGCAGATCGCCAGCGGCAAGAGCGTCGTGGCAGAGGAGTGGCGGCGACTAGGCGCACTGGTG
>JBDRQZ010000350.1:0-5183 GCA_043826025.1 bacterium
TCTGGGGCTCAGTACCGCCCGGCGGCGATAACGAATTCAAGTCGCGCGCAGACTCGATTACCGCGGAGATACTTTCGGCGGCAGACCTACTGACAGCGACCTCTCCGAAAACAATCGAGTATTGGCGCCGGCTCAATCAGAGTGCGCAATATCTTTTCCTCCCCAATGGCTACGATGAGTCGGACTTTAGAAAGCCACGCCCGCAGGTCACCGACACGGTCGGTATCTATGGGACGATCAACCACTTGACGGGGATCGAGGAGATCTTTAGCTGGCTGCGGGCATTTCGCGACAAACATCCCGAGAGGAGATTGGTGATTCGTCACACCGGGCAGGCGCAGGTTGCGGGCCTCGATTCATTGCTGTCGAAGTACGAGTTAAACGACTGCTGGCGCAGCGACGGCTACCTGCCGCACGAGGATGGCGTCGAGCGAATTCGTGCCAGCCGCGTGAATGTGATTTCGCTGGCGGCCGAGTATGACACCAGCTATGCCATTCCTTCAAGGCTGTTCGAGTTGCTGCGCGCCGAACCGCCGCTATTGGCGAGCTTCCCGCGAGCAAGTGCGGCTCGGCAACTACTGGAGCAACATGATTTCGCGGGTGTCACATTGGTCGACAACGTCGACGGCTTTACCGAGGCGCTGGCTGAGGCACTGTCAGGCGCAGCGAATGAAAGGCGCGCCGGTGTTGAGGTCTTTGAGCGCGGTCAGCAGTTGCGGGAACTGGACGCCCGCCTGAGCGCGCTATGAGTGTAGTTTCTTACTTGCTGGTAGCCTACAAATCGCGGGCACAGATTGGTGCGACACTGACGGCGATCAAGGCTCAGCGGGGCGATTTCGAGCGTGAAGTGATCGTGGTCGAGAACTACCCTCAAGAAAGCTGTGCGGAGATTGTCTTTCAGGCTCTTCCCGAGGCAAGACTGATTGTCAATTCTCGCAATGAGGGGTTTACGCGAGCGTTGAACCAGGCACTCCACAACGCTACCGGTGATTTTCACTTTGTGCTCAATCCCGATGTCGAGCTTGGTCCTCATTGCACCGAGACTTTGCTGAAAGTGCTGTCTGAACCGGAGACGTGGGCGGCAGCGCCGCAGCTACGTTTTGCCGGTGGCGAGGTGCAGTTCAGCGTGCGCAATTTCCCGACTTTCTTGACGTTGATCTGGGAATTCTCCGGCCTGTCGCGTCTCTTCCCCAACAGCAGTGTGTTCGGCCGCTGGCGCAATCAGCGGTTCGATCACCGGTCGCGTGCACTTGTCGAGCAGCCGATGGCTTCGGCGTTTCTCATGCGGCGCGAAGTCTTCGACAAGTTGGGCGACTGGGATGAGCGCTTCTTCATCTTCTTCTCTGATGTCGACTACTGCAAACGGATTGCTGCAGTTGGCGGCAAGATTATCTTCGCACCAGCGGCCACAGCAACTCATCAGGTCGGCGGCTCGACCAGACAAGAGGGAAACTGGCTGATCTACGAATCACACCGCAGCTTCTACCGCTATCTGGCCAAGCATGAGCTGGTCGGCATCAGGTATCTGCTGCGGCCTGCCGCCATGCTGTTGCTGAGTTTGGGCGCCATCGGGCGCGCTCTGTGCCGAAAGCTGACCGGGCGACTATTTTAGCAGCGTCATCTTGATAACATCACTCCGCTCGCCGGCTTGCAGGCGGGCGAAATAGACTCCCGAAGGTTGTTCTTCGCCGGCATCGCTGCGGCCATCCCAAGTATGCTGGTGGCTGCCGGACATCAGCCACTCATTTGAGAGCAGCGCCACTCTTTGCCCGAGCAGGTTGAAGACTTCAAGCTGAACCTGAGACGGTCGTGACAAGTTGAAAGTGATCTGAGTCGTCGGATTGAAGGGGTTGGGGAAATTCTGCTCAAGGGAAAACTCGTCGGGAATGGTCAGTTCGTCATCGGCGTTAAGTGAGATTGATGGTGTCAGTATCGCCGTCGCGACCGCGTGCCCCTCCTTGTAGGCCAGGACTTCAAACACCGGGTCGGCACTGTAATCGAGCGTCACACTGACTGTGCCGTTACCGCCGGTCACCATTTGGGCGATGATTTCGGAATCCTCGACAACACTCACCAGCGCGCCGGAGCAGGGGAGGGCGCCGTCGCGCACCGTGATCGTTACATCGTTGAAGCCGAGACTGGTGAGTTCCGGTGTCTCGACTGTCAGGGGCGCCGGTGTCGAGGTCCACATCTCCAGCTCCGGATCGCCGTAGAGATTCAGTCCATAAGCCAAATCACGATAGGTTGGATATTGCAGCTTGGAGTAGGCCAGGGCAGCCGCGACATTTGCATCCTGCCCATAGATATACTCGAGGAATGACTTTTCGAGTTTCCAGGATGATGAGACCCAGCCCCAGCGGGAATAGCCGACAAAGGCCACGGCGCCACCATTCTCCTGCAGCAAGAAGGCCTCTGCGACACAGGGGTTGCGTCCCGGCCAGGGTGAGGCATCTTTGTCAAACGCGCCGTTGCTGCAACCTACCGAGTAGACAATACCCGGCTTGTGGCTCGCGGTCATGTCGGGCAGATAGCCATGATCCCCGCCGGCACTGGGAACGGTGTAGATGTAGCTTTTCGGCCATTGATTGTAGTCATGTGAGCGCAGCACCCAACCCTCGGCGACACCATGGATAAGCAGTGATAGCAGTCCACAGCCTTCGCTGAGGCGGTCAAGGGCATCGCCGACCGAGGGAGAGGCCGGATTGTCAGCGTTGCCACTCGGCGACTCGATCAGCAAGTTGACATCCGCTTCGACAGAAGCGGGCAGCGCATCCGCCAGCAGTTGGTGCTGACCGACCTCGTGGTAGTCGCGCATCTGATCGGCCGCGACAAACAGCGACTGATTCAGGTAGTCATATTCACCGGCTCCGGGATTCTGCTCATAACCGATCAGCTTCTCGACATAGATCCGAACCTCCGCCGGAGTATTCGCCAGCAGGCGGCCAACCTTAATTTCGGGAATAATATCGGGGTGATCATCGCCCGGCTCACCATAGAGGCCGTCGCCATCGCTGTCCCAGTCGCCGGTAAGATCGGCAAAGTATAGATCGCAGATTTGCATAAGCTCCGCGTCAGGCATGTCGTCACGGTCGCGGTCATGCGCGTAACGGATTGGTACTACGGTTTCATCACCGCCCAACAGCACATATTCCGTGCCCTGCTGATGGGCGGAAATCAGGTAGTTGCGCAGTCTCTCGGCATCGTCGACGCCATCCTGCAAGGCGGTGATGTCATCTATCCTGACGATATCAGCAGTCAGTCCCTTTTGCTCTTTCCAGAGCCGCAACGGCGCGAAAGCCGGCATCAGCTCAGCATTTGTGACGATCAGATATTGAGGTGAGGCACTGCCCGAAACAGCCCCTGCACGCCGAATTCGCGGCGCCGGCTGCGCTGCGAAGCGATCGTCGCAGGACTCGACTCGCAACGCTTCGTCGCCATGCCAGGTCAATTCGAGTTCACCGATACAGGTGACTTCGCCGCTGGTTTCGTCGCGCTGCAGCGGTGCAATCGTCACCAGAATCAACTCCTGTGAACCTTTGTACATGCGTTCCCAGGTAACCGCCGGGCGAGGCGCACTCGGTTGCTGCCTGAGCTTTGCGTCGTAATAATCGGCAGGCAGATAGTCGTCACCGGCAAAAGTCGTTATGTCGGGCTCCGGATTCAGAGATTGTACTCCGAGAGAAAAGGCGTCGTCCGTGCTCCAGCTCAGCGAGTCGAAGCTGCCCGCTTCGACCGAATACCACTGCGAGATTGTCGGCAAATAACCGACTCCCGCGGCGGCTTGGCCATCCAGCACGATAGTCTGCCCCGCACCATCATTGATTATTTCGAAATCAGCGCTGTTGAACTCAAAGAGGCTCGGCCGGGTCGTCGCCTCAGAGGTCACCGCCGCAATCAGAATCAAACTCGCTGTCAGAAAGAACCTGAATTTCATTGTTACCTCAGTTGTAGTCTCCCCACGAACCTGAATTGCAAGGGCCTTGCCATTCGTCGGATTAGTGAGCGTGGTCCAGAACAAGCTGTAGGACAATGAGTTAAATGTGGCGCAAAGCTGAACGAGCGAAACGGTTCAGTTTGACACGATTATTCGGGGTGAATCCAGTGGGATATCTCCCATAGTTGTCGTCTTTTACCAGCAGTCAAAATGTTGTGTAACTTTTTTGCTTGACATAGAGTTACGTCTGACGAATAATGGGGGTGATCGTGGGTTTCAGTGGTAAATTGTGGTGAGTTAGGAGTTTTGGTGTGGCGTCGTTCAAAGGCCAATACTCAGCAGCCGTAGACCAGAAAGGGCGGGTCGCAATCCCGGCCAAATTCCGGGCTGCAGGCAGTGCCAAACGCGCACCCCAATTCGTTCTCACCAAGGGACTTGACGGCTGTCTTGCACTCTACCCTGTCGCAGAGTGGAAGAAAATCGAGGCGACCCGTGCCGAGAAGATGTCGGGACTCCCATTCTCGCGTCGCGACTACCGTTTCTTCGACCGAGTACTCAACGCCAACGCTATCGATGTCGCGCCTGACAAGCAAGGCCGGATTCTGATCCCCAGTTTCCTGTTGGAAGCAAGCGAGATCACCTCCGAGGTCCTGGTGATCGGCGTGGCGGAACGAATCGAATTGTGGCAGCCGGCGAAGTTCCAGAAGTACCTCGACGGCTATGGTGAGACAATAGAACAGGTTTCGGAAAGATTGTTTACACAGATTGACTAACTCCACGCACCAGCCGGTGCTGGTGGAGGAGGTTCTCTCCTTTCTGCCGGCAACGGCAAGCACGTTCGCTGACCTCACCCTGGGTGAGGGGGGCCATGCGGAAGCGATCCTGCGGGAGTTGGGGAAAGATGCTTCGTTGATCGGCTTCGACAGGGATGTCACCGCACTGGAGAAGGCTACCGCCAGACTGGCGGTGCTGCCCAATCCGACCGAGTTTTACCACGACAGTTACGCCAGCCTTGATACCCACCTGGGCGCCGCCCGCTGTGCCTCGATTGACTTTGCCCTGGCCGATCTCGGTTTTTCCAGCCTGCAGCTCGAAGGAAGCGGCAGGGGGTTTTCATTCACCCATCCCGACGAGCCGCTCGATTTGCGTTTCGATGTCGCCGCCGGCGAGCCCTTAGCGGTACGCCTGGCGCACGTGGCACCAGCCGAACTCACCAAAGTTCTGGCGGAGTTTGGTGAGTTACGGCAGG
>JBDRQZ010000351.1:0-3557 GCA_043826025.1 bacterium
ACGTTGCTGACCGCCCTGGGCTCTCTGGACAAACCGGTGCTTCTCAAGCGGGGCATGGCGGCGACAATCTCTGAATGGCTGCATTCGGCGGAATACATTCGCCGGGGCGGCAATAAACGTCTGATTCTCTGCGAACGTGGCATTCGCACATTCGAGCCGCAGACCTCGCACACCCTCGACCTCGCGGCGATCTGTTTGGCGCGTGAACAATCGGGCTTGCCGGTGATTGCCGACAGCTCTCATGCCTGCGGTCGCGCCGATCTGGTCGCCCCACTGGCAGCGGCCGCCGTGGCCGCGGGCGCGGATGGGATCATGGTGGAGGTACATCCGCAGCCGGAGCGGGCGCTCTCCGACAGCCGCCAGGCACTGACTTTTTCGCAATTTGAATCTCTGCTGCAGCAGGTGCGTCGCGTTCACGCGGCACGGCAGCAGTAAACTAGATCGCACAATAATGGCTCCGAAGATTTCGCAGATTCCGATTGCCGCCGAAGCTGAGCAGGCGCTGGCCGCGCTTGATCGCGCACTGAGTGCCTCAGGTGAGCGGCGGAAGCTGGTCGTGGTGACGGTCGATTGCGAATCCCGCGACCTGTTGGAGTGGTTGGCACGGACGCCTCAGGCGATTCGGACATATTGGCGCGGTCGTGAGGGACATCTCGAAATCGCCGGGTGTGGTGAAGCGCTGAAGGTAGTTGCCGAGCAACCGGAGCAGTATGAGTCTGCATTCGCAAAGATGACTCAGACACTACAGACGTTGCCGGCCGATGTCGAGGCCCGTTGGTTGGGGGGTATCTGTTATGACCCGGCGCGTGCCTACGATGACCTCTGGTCAGGCTTCCCGCGACTCTGGTTTGTAATGCCGGAGATCACGATCACTCGTCGCGATGATCGCTACCAGTTGACACTGGCGTTGCGTCAGGGTGAGTCAGGCAAACGAGAACAACTGGAGGAACGTTTGCTTCAGTTGTTCGACCCCGGCAAGCCAGAATTCCAGGTGCGGCACACGAAATATGAGCGCCAAGACATACCGGCTCATAATGACTGGCTTGTGCAGATTGAGCAAGCCAGGCTGCAAATGAAAGCTGGTGAACTTGACAAAGTCGTGCTGGCGCGGCGCAGCGATTTGCGGCTGGCCGAGCCACTCGAGCCGACCTGGTTTGTTGAGCAGTTGCGAATTGCGAATCGCTCCGGCTATACCTTCATGTTGCAGCCTCAGGGGGGCAATGCGTTTGTGGGCGCACCGCCGGAGCGGCTGTTCAAAATCAAGGGCCGCGAACTCTTCACCGAGGCAATCGCCGGTACCAGACCAATTAGTGAGAGTGAGGCCGAAACAGAGCGATACGCGGCAGAGCTGCGTCACAGTGACAAAGACTCCGCTGAGCATAGTTTTGTGGTCTCGGCGATCAAGGAATCGCTCGCGCCACTCTGTGAAGATTTGAAGTCTGCTCCGGAGCCTGAGATCATGCGGCTGGGCACGGTGCAGCATCTGCGACTGCCGCTGCAAGGCAGGCTCAAGCCTGACGTGGGAATCGCCGAACTGTTGCGCGCGATGCATCCAACGCCGGCAGTCGGCGGCACGCCGCGCACGGCGGCGCTGGAGTTTATTCGTGAGACAGAAGCATTCACGCGGGGTTGGTATGCGGCGCCGGTCGGCTATCTCGGGCGCGATACGTGCGAGTTTGCGGTGGCGATACGTTCGGCGTTGCTGCACGCCAATGGATTAAGTCTTTTTGCGGGCGCGGGAATTGTCGCGGCCTCGGAGGCTGAGGCGGAGTGGCAGGAACTGGAACAGAAAATCGTCGCGCCGCTACGGGTGCTCCGCGAATCTCGATGAAAGCCGCAAATCTGAATCACCTCTGGGGCAGGCTGATCCTTGCGGAACTGACGCGCCTCGGTGTGACTCAGGTCTATCTCTCTCCCGGCTCCCGGTCGACGCCGCTGGCGATTGCCGCGGCCGAGTCTGAGAGCGTCAATACGACTATCCACTTCGATGAACGCGGCGCGGCATTCGCGGCACTCGGTTATGCTAAAGCCTGCGGCAGGCCGGCGGCGCTGGTCTGCACTTCGGGCACGGCGCTGGTGAATTACTACCCGGCGATTGTCGAGGCCAGCATGTCGCTGACACCATTGATTATCCTGAGTGCTGACCGGCCGCTGGAATTGCGGAATTGCGGTGCGCCGCAGACAATCAACCAGGTCGAGATTTTCGGCGACTACCTACGGCGCTTTGTCGATCTGCCGGCGCCCTCGGAGGACTTTGCGCCCGACATGCTGCTGGAGAGTGTCGATCAATCCTACCGCGCCGCTACCGGCTCGCCGGCTGGTCCGGTGCAGCTCAATTGCCAGTTTCGCGAACCGCTGGCGCCGCTCGGTGGGTTGCGAGAGTGGAGTGACTTTCTCGCGCCGGTGAGTGACTGGCTGAAATCGGGTTGGCCACTGCCGGCGACTGACTCGAGCTCGACCAGTGTGGATCAAAATGAGGTAACAGAGGTTGCCAGCCTTCTGGCCCGAGCAAAACGTGGAGTCATTCTCGCCGGGCCGCTGCCGGCAGCTCGAAAACATGAGGCAGTTGTCAGATTGGCTGAGCAGTTGAAATGGCCCGTGCTCGCGGATATCAGTTCAGGTCTTCGCTTCGGACGTGAGTCGGAGTCACTTGTCGCCCACGCCGACCTCTATTTGCGCGATGAGCAGGTTGCGGCAACACTGCGCCCCGATCTGGTGTTGCAATTCGGCGCAGTACCATCCTCGAAAGCAGTGCTCTCCTTTGCAGCCGAAAGCGGCGCCGACTATACCCAGATATCTGAACATCTGTTGTCGCAGGACCCGCTGCATGCGGTTACAAAGCGGTTTCGCGCCGAACCGAATCGGTTTGCAGAATGGCTGTTAACCAGCGCCTCGTCGAGCGATCCCGAGTGGCTGACCCAGTGGCGCACCGCCGAACGTGAAGCGACAAAACACCTCGCCCCGCTGCGAGAATCCGGCCCATTGAGCGAACCAGCGGTTGCTGCGACCATCTGTTTACTGGCGCTTGATGGCAGTGCGCTCTTTCTCGCCAACTCGATGCCGATCCGCGATGTCGATGCTTTCGCGCAAGCCCGCCCCACCGCGTTGACTGTCGGCAGCAATCGCGGCGCCAATGGAATCGATGGCACTGTGGCAAGCGGTGTCGGTTTCGCCGGTGGTAGCGGCTGTGCCACGACAATTCTGCTGGGCGATCTGGCACTCTTGCATGATCTCAACTCGCTGGCCCTGGCGCGCGACTCTGAGTTGCCGGTGGTGGTGGTGGTGCTCAATAACAATGGCGGCGGGATTTTCCATTTTCTGCCGATTGCGAAAGTCGAGCAGCACTTCGAACGCTATTTTGGCACACCTCACAACCTCGACTTTAAGCAGGCGGCGCAGATGTTTTCGCTGCCCTACTATCTACCGGAGTCGCCTGCAATCTTCGAGAGCAACTATGCTGAATTGACGGCATCAGGTAGATCAGGGATCATTGAGATAAAGACCGACCGTGAGCAAAACGCCGAGGATCACCGCCGACTCTGGCAGGACATTGCGGG
>JBDRQZ010000352.1:0-5460 GCA_043826025.1 bacterium
CGACATCGACCGCCAGCTTCTTGAGCCAGCCGCCCACATCGCCGTCATCGAGGTCCTTCTTGAGTTCATGCGCCGCCAATCCCTTGACTACCGCGCGCGCGACCGACCGCAGATAGATCAGCGACTTCTTGGCGTTGAAGGTCTCACGCGCCACTGAGCCGACATCTTCAAGTAGCTGCAACTCCCCGACCGGCTCGCCATCGATCAGCACCCGCACCGACTGAATCTGC
This sequence comes from bacterium, assembly GCA_043826025.1. Lineage (GTDB taxonomy): Bacteria > Zixibacteria > MSB-5A5 > CAIYYT01 > CAIYYT01 > JBDRQZ01. Next base: position 231 of record JBDRQZ010000352.1, read on the forward strand.
GAGGGCCGATCCTGCAACTGCGGGATCGCAAACTTGAAGTAATAGTCGGCGTTGACCTCCATCGGGATGTGGCCATACTCAACATCTTCTTTGCCGGGACCATCGTAGAGAATCTGCACCAGGTCGAGGTCCTTGTCGGTGCGCAGCCGCAGATTGAGCGCCTCCTTGACCGGCGACTTGCCGACCAAGGCCACCACACTCAGGACAGTATTGCCATCCCGCGCCCAGTATTGCACATCGGGGGTTTCGAATTCATAGACATGTGGCTGCGCCAGGAAAGCATCGACCAGCAGATTCTGATCGAGCCGAGCATTGTCGGGATCGCCGTCGGCGGCGTACATGTGCATGCTCAGATAGCGCGCGAAAGCGCTGTTGTTGAATCGCACCTTTTCCGGTTCATAGTCGATGTCAACCTTGTTGCTGTCCTGCAGCGCCTGCCGCCGAAATTCAGTAGCGGCATCGGCGTATTTCTGCTCAAGCAGATCGAGCTTCAAGTTGGCGCGTCGGATTTCAACGAAGGCTTCATCGAAATTGTCGAGTTTAAGGAAATTCAACGCATTGATCAGATTGCCGTAGAGGATTTCATAGTCCTCACCGGCATAATCGAGCGCATTGTCGTTGAGCACCACCGACATCGCGGCCTTGGAGATGCTGCGCGTGAACAGCTCCTCAGAGGCGCGGTCGGCCTCCAGCAGCCGCTGGATGCTGCTATCGGGTTGATCGGCATAATACCAGGCGAAGCCACCATCGAGGTAATACAGCAACCGGTCTTTCTTGTCATACTTCCCCTTTTCCCGCGCCTGCTCGATTCCCTTGGCAGCCTCGGTATACTTCCCCGCCTGCAGATCGGTGGTGATCGGCTCGTAGAAGCCCTTGCGGGTGGCGACTGATCCGCAGCCTACCGCCAGCAGGGCCAGCAGCAGACAGATCAGCGCCCCCTCTGTGACGCGCCTGAATCGCACCTGACTGACTACCAGTCGACCTTGCCCTGGGAAATACCCTTCTTGATCTTCTTCGTGCCGATCCAGACTTTCTCGCTGGTCTCGACATTGATCAACTCCAGATCGGTCTGATAGAAGATTGTCGACTTGCCTTCGATCTGATCGGTGATCGTCTTGACCGAGCCGAGCAGAATGAAGTCGGCGCCGATCTCCTCACGCAGTTGTTTGCGCGTCTCTGAGGAAGCCCAGTAGTCCTGATCCATGCGCTCCTCGCGGACATCATTGCGTTCCTCAGGAGCCGCGACAAAACGGACCTTGCCGGAGTTGAGCAGTTCGCGCTCAAAGTCGGTGGTGAAAATCTCAGTGTCGATATGTTCGCTGGTCTTGTTGCGGATGTTTCCGACCGTGACGACCGGCATCTCCCCGGCGGCGGCGACAAAATTGGTCAGCCAGGGACGCTTGATGCAGTCGTCGATCATCTCTTCGGCCACCAGCCGCGCGTCAGTTTCATTCCACTTGCCACTCAGATCGGTGGTGCCAGCCGGATCGAGCCGTTCAACCTGACGGCTGGAACTGCAGCCAGCCAACGACAGCAGACCAATCATCAGAACCAGAATTGCAGTTTTCATAATCGCTTCCCTTTCGGATTTTGATCTCTTCCTTGCTCTCAGCTACGCCGAAACGGATGATCTCGTTCCAGCATTTCCACGATTAAGCTAGTTTCATCGGCTGTTAAGTGCAAGAGTTTTGAGGGCGCTTCCCGCAGTCAGCGCACGCGCTAACGATAGAGTGCAGCGCTCCCACGGTGGCTGCCTGCGGCGGCGAAGCCAATAAAGCAAATTGGTAGTTGAATCGTATTAGAATTGAGCTCGTTGGCGAGTCTGGGCGCTATCAGGCGCAGCTATCCGATATTTCTCCGGTCTCGACCGCGAACGACTCAACTTTGATTGTTGACGGAGCATCGGATTTGCTTTAATTCAGGGGTATACGATTTGTCCTGGCAGATGAGGTGATGAGATACTTTGGGCTGATACTATGGTGTGCGTTGCTCCCCGGCTGGAGCAATCCGGCTCAGGCAGCGTCCAACGTCCTGAGCGGCGGTCCGCTGTATGCGCCGCAGCCCACGGTGCAGCGAATCTATTTCGGCTATCAGTACCATTTCCAAGCCAGACAGTTGGAAAACGAGACAACCTCCCAGGATGGTCTGAAGATCGCCAGCAGCCTGGTCGAACTGGGACTCACGATGCCGATCTTCTTCTCCGAAGGTCGGACAATGTTGGCGGGCGGGCTCGCCTATCGCGGCTGGCAATTCATTTATGAAAACTACCACCGGACCGACTTTCTGCCCGACGCACTACATGAGTTGCGGTATTCGATCAGCCTGGAGCGACGGCCGACGGCTGAGCGAAGCTGGCGGATAGAACTTACACCGGGGATTGTTTCTGATTTCGAAGAAATCAATGGCGACGATTTTGGCATCGAGGGGCAGTTGCTCTACAACTGGCACTCCTCCGAGACAGTCTGGGGTCTCGGTGCGGCTTACCTTGACGTGTTCGGTAAGTCTCTGCCAATGCCACTGCTCCAGTTTTCACGCGATGGTGAGACCTCGATTGACATTCTGTTGCCCCTGCACTTCATACTGTCGAGGGAGCTTGACGATGGGGTGAGTCTCGGTCTCCAGTCGACCATCACCGGCGGCAGATTTCATCTGGGCGAAGACTTCGAATTGCCGGACAAGCGGAGTTCACTGGATGGCCGTGTCGAATACTTCTTGTGGCAGGCTGATGGGGAGATTGTCTGGCATCCCGGCGCGGGTTTGGAATTCTCACTGCGCGGCGGCGTCGATCTCATACGGAGGTTCCAGATTAACGATGTCAACGGCGAGGGGATCAGCTCCCTCGATCTGAAACCAGGACCCTACTTGGGAATCGAATTGGGACTGCGGCGCTGACTCCGAACAACCTCAGGTAGCCCTGCAGGTGGGCGTGTTGAGAAACGCTGATTTATGACCGACGCGCAGCACCTTGTCATCGCACTCTTCCAGCATGCCCAGGGGCTCGGCAGTCGCGAACTTGCCGGCACGGAGCCATTGCCAAACCGGTTGATTTTGCTTAATCTAGAGAGGAGATCAGGCGGCAGGGAGCGGAGCAAACCGTCCTAGTCTCCGGCCGGCCTGACGCGTTCAGACAGGTCAAAGCGAATTGGTTTTCAGCGAACATCTGGAATAGACAAGGACCAGAAAAATGAAGCGCATCACAAGCCTCTTACTGATTGCTATCTTCTTCCAGTTCGGTTATGGCTGGTCGGTTGAATCGATTGTCGGACCAAGTTTCGATCGTTTGATCGCGAGCCAACATGGCGAATTGCAGCAGAAGCTGGAAACGCTCCTGCCCGAATCTGCGGGCTATGTCATCACGGGACCGCTCAGTCCCGATTTCGCCTACGATCCGCAACTGCTGCCACTCTACGAGGCAGTGCGCGTCATTTGCCCCGACCTGCAAAGTTGCGATAAGGCCGTTGCCGCATTACGGACGGCAGCCGACCTCAAGCTGATTTCCACCTACCCGGATACTGCGGGCTTGGGCGATGCCGCGACCGGTTGGCGCGGCTGGCGCGCCGAAATCGGGTGGCAGGGAGATACGAGCTGGCTCTGCGTCAACACGATCAACCAAACCCGTCTCCTGATCTGGATGGAGGCTGCCCGCGAACAGGGTTGGGTCACCTACGAAATCGAATCGCGACGTCAATACGCTGCTGCGGTTTCCCAGTATTTGGCCGCAATTGATTCCGGCCGGGTTGAGGCGATACCACCCCGAGCCCTCGAGTATCGGCTCGACTCCGATTTCGACATCTACGCGCCCATCCCCGATGCTGTGATTTCCGGCTATCAGAAGTACAACGACTACCTGAATCAGTTTCGCGCGATAAACACTGAGTTCGCAAATGGCATTGTCGCCTTCATACCCTCGGAAAAGACATTGGAGCAGATCATCGCCAACGCCCCGCGCGAGGCCTTCGCAAATAAAGAGGGCATCCGATTGCAGCAGGAGTGCCGTGAATTCGCCGCACGGGGCAAAGACCTGCGCCTGCTGCAGAATCTCACGGCAGCGGGCTTCGACACGCTACGTACCGGTGAGTATTTCTTCGCCGTGTCAGCAGCGGGGAGAATTCGCTTCGGCCGGGAGTTCCCGCCAGCAGAGACCGCACCCCCCGAGGCGGCAGCCGCCAATGCGCCGCACACCGATCAAGCACTGCTCTTCCCCGGGGAGGCGGTGCTGACTGCAGGCACCTTCTACATCGATGACCGGCAGCCGTCAAAACTCATCAAGGTGACAACCGGTTCGGAGTGTTATTTCTACAGTAACATCCAGTCATCGATCTATGAGGATGTGGCGATGCGCTCGGACTACTATCTGCTGACGCTGGGGCATTTTTTCGCGGCGCTCACGGAACTTGGCATCCCCTATCACGATGTTCTAATCAGCAAGTTCTAAGTGTCAATCCGCATTCTCGCCATCGTATGTCTGGCTTTGAGGCTCTCGGCTGATGCTGCCGAGCGCGACTATCTGGACACCGCTCCGGCATTCCTGATTCCCGCTGGGAGTATTGGTTGTCTGGCGCTGGGGAGCCGGGTCAGCGATATCGACAGCAGCAGAGCCCCGCTAATCAGAGGCCCGTTGCCCGGCGAGGCATCGATACAACGCTGGCTGGCGGGAACCACGGGACCGGGAAGGAACAACTTCCTCGACGACACGCTTGGCTCGGTTCTGACGCCGGGAATCTGCGGGGTGCTCTTGGCTGGTGCAAATGCAGCCTGGCCCCGCGATCAGGCCGCCAGAGATATCGGTCAGGACCTCCTGCTCTACCTCTCCGGTCTGGCGGCGACCAAAGGGGTCACCGAACTGACGAAGGGAGTCTTCGCACGGCCGCGGCCACTGCTCTCGCTATATCCCGAGCTGGCGGCGACGCGAGCTCATAGCGATTGGAGCTACGATCATAACTCCTTTTTCTCCGGTCATGCTTCGAGTTCGTTTTTCGCCACCACCTATCTGAATCTTAGGCTGCGTGACATTATGCGTCATGAACTGCACGCCGACGAATACCGCGACTGGCGCTGGTTGCCGCCTACCATACTCTATAGCTGGGCGAGTTTTGTCTGCTGGAGCCGCCTGCATGCCTACAAGCACTATCTCTCAGATGTTCTAGTAGGGGCGACTGCCGGCTGGCTGCTGGCCGAGTTGTTCTATCACTTTGCGCCGGAGAGCAAGACCGCGGGCGACAATTCGACA
>JBDRQZ010000353.1:0-8120 GCA_043826025.1 bacterium
GCTGACCGCTTGTATGATGTCGTCGTGACGCAGGAAACGCCGGTAAGGTTTATTCGCTAGCTAAAGCAGGTCGCAGATAAGTTGTTCGATACGCGCCGTGGCGTTCTCGGCCAGAGCACTTTCGAGCATCTCCACATACTCCACCGCATATTGATCGGCGTAGTCAAGCGTCGCCAACTCCGATTCTCCCAGTTCCTGCAACTGCAGCGGCATACTTGTCGGGGCTTCATAGCGTGAGGAATGCGCAAGTGAGAGCGCAAACTCGCTGGAGGCGGCAAACATGAAGCTCGACCAGTTGAGGCAGCGCCGACAACTCAGCGGCAACAGAGACACTAGTTCCACCAGATAGTTGTCGGTCAGGTCAGTGTTGATCTCGCTGTAAAGCGCCAGCCGCTTTCCGGCGATCAGCTTGCGCAGATTATCGGCATAGGCAGACCAGTCAAGATCGGTCAGCGATCTGAAACGGGCGGCGTGATCAGGCGCAGGGTCAAGTTCAAGATCCTGGCTGGCCGCAAGTTCTTCAGATGTGCCGGAACCGACAAGCCGCGCCGCGATCTCGCGCGGATCATAGAGGAGGCTGCAAAACTCCGGTTCGGTGAGAACCGCGCTATGGCGGAGCAGCGCTCCCCAGCGGCCGGAGAAATCCTTGCCCTGCTGGGTAACTTTGGTGATCGTGGCGTGACGCTCGCCGGACTCCGTCGTTACCCAGAGCACCGAGAGCGAAGACTTGAACTCCTCATTCTTGCAGTCGCCGAACTCATTGTAGAAACGCAGCAACCTGTTTTCAACTGACGAGTCGACGCCCTCACTCTTGTAGACGATTTGCTGAGAGCCGGGAAGGTCGGGGAATGTTCCGTATATCAGGTGTGAGATCTGCACTAGAGCTTTCGCAGTTCAGGTTCCTTCGGGAAGTAGCCGTCCTTAAACTTGATGTAGATGTTCAGGTCAGCTTCAAAGTGGAGTCGGAAAGCCTGCCCGGCGCGGACCAGGGGATAGAAATTCGTCAGCGGATCATCGACTGTCTGCTCTTTTTTGGTTTCCGTGCCGAAATTCAGGTGCCAGAATTTCAACTCCTCCGACATTCTGCCGGTGACCTCGTTTTCCAGTCTTGATCGGCCGGGATCGCTGGCTCCATAATTCGTGAAGTCAACCTTGTTGCCCCCGCCGACCTGCATCGTCACCTTTTCACCTTCAGCCAGGCCGGTGATCTCATAGACAATGGCGATCGGCTCATTGAACGCCTCCCACTGCTCATGATAGCTCGTCTGTCTGGCCTCAATGCTGCTCACCAATGCCTTACTGACGCTAGTACTGTCATCGCCGACTTCCCCCAGATTAGACCAGAATTTCGCCATTTCCTGTTCGTACAGAGCCTTCCGCTCGCCCAGAGGTTTGCGCTCTACCTGTGCGACAATCTGGTTGTAGTCCGTGCGAGTGTCAGTGCTGGCCTGACTGCCGGCAGCGCCGCCACCGCCGCCGCTCGTCTCGGTGTCGTCGGTCGTGGTCTCCACCAGGGTGGAGTCAATGCGAGTTTCGATCTTCATCCGTTGCAGATTGGCGTAGACTCTCGTCGGCAAGGCGCCGAAGAAATCTGTGATCGCCCAGTGCCTCAGGTACCTGTTGAAGTATTCTTGATACTGATCCGCAGTCTTTCGAGACACCTGCTCCTCAAAAACGAATTTCTTGTAGTATTGATCATCTGCGAAGGTCAGGTCGTCGGTCCAAAACAACGTATGCCAGAGATTCACAGCGGAAAAGATCACTGCCCAGAGGATGCAAAGTCCGATGATCCACTTGACCTTGTGCCACCAGAAATACTTGCGCTTGTTGAAGATGATCCGCTTGAAAGCCCAGATCAGCGGCACTTCGATTCCATAGGGTCGCAGATCGGGTGGCGGTTCGACCCCGCCATCCTGCTTCTTGGCCAAGCCGCCGGTAGCGGAGACCACAAAGAACTGGAAGTCGAGATTGTAGGAGACCATCGAATCGATCAGATCGCCCAGTGTCCGGGTGATGCGTTCGGAGGTGCGACCCCAGATCTCGCCAAAGCGACGGCGATTGACCTTGGTAACCCCGCGCGTGAAGGCCTCCTGCCGGCGGCCCTTGTAAATCGCACCGAGGCCGGAGACCAGTTCCACCGGATTGGAGGTCGAGTAGCCGTCGAGGAAATCGGACTTGGTGATCACAATCCCGATCGGCACTTTCTTGTCGATACAGTCGCGCAGGTCATGGATGATCGTCTGGAACGCGGCGATCTGCTCACGCAGCAGCACGTCGGTGTCTAGCACTGAGGCGTCAATAAAAAAGAGCGCGGCGCGGCAGTAGGGAAAGAACTGCGCAAACTTGGCGCGCAGTTCGCCCGGCTCAGCGATGGAAAGGGTCTCGCCTTTGTAGTCGACCGTATAGAACTTGATCCCCTTGCGCGAGACCGTGTCGAGACCGAATTTCAGCACCCGGGTCTCAGAGGTCATCGTCGGGAATTTGCGTTCACCGTCGACTTCGACCTGTCGCCCTTCCTTGATCTTGATCTGTTTGCCCCGCATCAGATTGTAGCCCTCAATCAGCGCGGCGGCGGTCGGGTTATCGAGTGGTGAAAGCTTGAAACCGGTGCGGCTCTTGAGCAACTCATAGAGCACCGAGAAGTAGACTGTCTTGCCGGCGTTAGAGTGCCCAAATACCAGCACCACATTGTCATCCTTCTCGAACGGAATGTGGTCCGGCTTGGGAGCGCCGGCGTCAGCCTTCGCGCTCTTCTTCTTGAAGATCATGAAGGCTTTTTTGACAAAACCTACTGGGTTCATTGGTCTGCTACCGTCGGATAAGTTGTCTCAATGTGCTGCCTATGATCCGTGAGGTAGCTTTCGAAGGCCTTTTGCCAGATCCGATCCAGGTTCAAGGCGCCGTACACAAAGAGCCCGGCAATCGCCAGATAGACCAGGTAGACCGGCAGCCGGTTGCGCAGGACATGCATCAGCAGCCGCAGGTTGAGCGGCGCAAAGACCAGCGAGAAGAAGGTCCCAAATGTCTGTCGCAGAGTGATGAACAACCGGTTCGGCGGCGTATAGATGTTCTTAATCCGTAGATAGTAACGCGCGAAGTTGTTGTGGATGCTGATCTGGTGCAGCTCCTCGCGCGGCGCGACACGGGGCAGGTCTGACAATCTGCCGGCCTGCGCCAACGCCGAAATATGAAACATCTTCTTGTGCCAGGTGTCGGTCTTGATAATCCGGGTCGCGGAGACCGGGATCGGGTCGCTCTCCGTGAAACTGGCGATCACCACCGCCGCTTTCTCCAGCAGCACTTCGCGCAGCTTGTAATCAGTCTTGCCGAAGCTCCTCAGACGGGGACCGAAAATGATCGGCGCCAGATCGCGCTCGAAAAAAGCACCATCATCAGTGTCGCCGCGCAATTTCTTGGCCGCCACCAGCGACTGCGAACAATCGGTCCCAGGACGGCGCATGTACCAGAAGTAGAGCACCATCACATCGGCGATCACCTTGACCAGCGCATCGGAGGTGCGAGTCACACTGTTGACCCGCAACTTCAGGTGCTCATCGAATTCCTGACCGGCCCCGCCGTAGAGATCGACTTTGTCGACATCGCCGAAATAGCCGATCAGGTCGCGCACCAGAGCCGGCGCAGAGAAATCCTTGCGCTCGCGCTGATAGCGATTGAGCTGCACGAAAATGGCGTTGATTCTGGCTTTTAACTTCTGCGACATCGTATCTTCAAGTCAGCCTAACGGGGACGGCTGAATATCGAAATATCCTCGATGCGAACTGCTTCCAAGGCGCCGGCGTCGACATCGCCATCAATGATGACATGCAGTCGGTCGAGCCGTTCTTCCTTGATCGGGAAATGCTGGTTCGCCGCCACCACCCAGTAGTCGGGCGCTTTCGGGTCCTCAAATGGTTTGCGCGCCAGGGTCGCGGTAGCAATGCTGTCCTTATTGTTCGGGCCCAGATAGATCATCACCGTTTGCGCATAAGCCGCGGGCAGCAGCTTCTTGTGAAGCCTTACCGCGACATCACGGGTGCCGCGCGGATCGACACCATCGAGAATCAAGTAGTGGCAGCTCTCGCGGAAGGAGTGCTTGACCGCGCCCGCCTGCTGCTCCTCGAAGTGGTGGCCGTCGATCTCGATCGACTTGGTGATCGGGCCAATTTCCGCACCGGCATAAAGCCGCAGAATCGCGAGCATCACATTGAGCACTCGTTCGCTGTCATCGAAGAAGCGGGTCATCTCACTCAGGCCATATTGCCCGAGTTGATACTGCTCCAGCTCCGGCATCAGCGAGCCACCCGGCATCGTGCCCCACTCACCCTCCAGCGAGGCGCTGCGCACATGAGTCCGGAGCTCCGGATAAACCTCGAAGCCTTCGGCGAATCCGCGCACTATGCCACACATGAAGTCGATCAGCTCGCGGCAGCCGACACCGAGCACGGTGTCGAAGATGCGGTTGTGCTGGTAAGCGAGCTGATGCAGCAATGTTTCCGTCTGCAGAAACTTGCCGCGAATCAAATCTTCTTCGTTAGGATCAAGCTTGCCCTTACGCGTCTGGCGAACTTCCGCCAACGCCGTCAATCCGGCTTTGCGAACCTTGTCCAGCCCCTGCTTGACCTTTTCCATTCGGTCGACAATCGCCTTGCCACAAGCGGTGGTCACACAGGCCGGCACGAAATTCTTGTCGAGCACAAAGCCATCGTCAGTCGACACCAGCTCGGCGATCTGAAATCCGGCAGTGGCGGACTGGGCTTCATCGGCTTCCACGCTCAAACTGAGTTTGCCGACTTTCCAGGGGGAACGCGCCAACTCCTCGCCCGGCTCCGGGTCGCCGAAATCCTGCGGCTCGGTGGGTGAGGCATACAAGTAGATCGGCAGGCGACGGCGCGCTTCCGACCCGGTGTCGATCTCCAGTTGCACCGCCGTGTGCTTGAGGAAGTCGGCGTTGATATTGATCACATGACCATTGGGCAGAATCGCCGCGCAGTGTGTTACCACGACTGCTAGCTTCTTGCCATCGGCAGTGAGCTTGACTTCCAGCGGCTCCGCTTTGTCATTGACCCATTTGGCAATTCCATAGCCGGGCGCCAGCGCCAGAGTGGCGAAGCGCGTCAGGTTTCTGACGAAGTCCTGTTCCTGGTTGAAGTGCCGGCTGGTCACCAGCATTCCGTCAAGCCAATTGACTCCCCAGACATTCAGATCATCCATAGTTCACCCACACGTCTATTTCCAGAACCAACAACATTAACTACATGGTTCAACCGTCTTACGCAAGTAGGTTGAGAATCCGAGATAGCCACGCTTCTCTGCCGCGCCCAAGGTGAAAATCTCCTGGTCGGGCAGGAATCTAAACCGCATTTCCGCATTCAGGTTGGCCGGCACCAGGAGGGTCAGCAACTTGTCCAGCAGCCGCGACCGCGATCCACCCGGACGATAGAACGGCAGGTCCTCCTCGGTCAGATCATTGACAACGACGGCGAAAGTCGAGTAGTTCTCGACAAAGCTGTCGCCGGGACAAAAACTGCGTCCCAGTGCGGCATTCGGGGTGCCCATCTTCGAGCGAAATTCCACCGGGATCGGCACCCGACGCGGCACATTCTCGACGACCGTCACTCGCTTCTTGATGAAGGCCGGCAGCACCCGCTCATAGAAGGCGCGTCGCCCACGAAAGAATGGCGCGACCAGCCGCAGGAGCAGCAGATAACGACGCTCCTCGCGCCCTACCGCCGGGGCATCGCCGCCAAAACGTGCCCAGTACAGCTCCTCGGTGTCGATATCGCGCACGTAAAGCAGCATGCGCAGCTTGAGAATGTGAAACCAGATCCAGAAACGATAAGTGGTCGTATCAAACGTACTCCAGAATTTGAGGTTCGCGTCCTCGAATTCATTGGTGTGATGATCCGACTCCTGAACATTCTCGGTCACAAAAGTATCGGGGAAATAATCTCGGTAAGTCGGCAGATACACCGTGGCGATCTGCTCCTGCCGATTGCCAACCCGTGCCGTTTCGGTGCGGATCGCCTCGATATCGGCGTAATAGCTGCGTTGCGCCTCGCGGCTGACAAAGCCATAATCGGCCGGATCGAGCCCCAACACCGCCGCCAACAGCGAAAACTCGGTCAGCCGAATCCGCTCATTGACATGTTCGCGACGGTTGCTCACGCTTTACCCGCCCAGCGTGCTTCAAGGTGAAGATTCAGCGGCGTATAGCTGTCAAGATATTCGCGCAGCCGTTCCAGGAGGAAAGAACGCTCTTCGGCCGACACCTCGGCATCCGCCGAGAGTGAAACATCGACAGCCACACTGGGCAGCAAACCACCCGGGGTGCGGCTGATTCCCTGCTTGGCGCGTACCGTCGCGATTCGGCTGTCGAAATTGCGCGCCAGGTATTCGATCTCGCCCGGCGTCAGCGCCACCCCATGATTGCGCAGGAAGAATCCGGTCAGCCGTTTGATCTGCTCCGCCGACTTGGCATCGGAGCCACCCTGCGAGGCGATCAACGCCTTCGCTGTGGCGATCTGCGGGTTGGGATTGGCCAGCTTAAATTCGACATCGCTGCCAATCCCATTGCCGAACGCACCTTCAGTTTCGGAATACTCGACCACCACATAATCGGGCGGCTCACCGGAGACGGTAGTGAAATCGAACTTGATCTTCACCGTGCCTCCCTCGTCAGCCATCATGTACTTGCGCGGATTGCCGAACGAGTCGAGGTCGAGGTAATTGACATATTCATTATCATGCGAGTCCCAGACACGGTCGATCGAGAACAGCATCTCGGGGGCATGCTCTTTTTCATCTTCGGTAAGTTCGAACAGGTTCACTTCGAGCGCCTGCTGCCCCATCGTAAACTTGTTGCGGTAGCTCTTGCGCCGGTTGATCGCCGGGAAGGCGTTGGTGTCGAAGAAACCGTAACGTCGCGGATCCTCGACTTTTTCATCGGGCGGCAGATCGACCCGCAGCCAGAGCCGCGGACTTTTCAGCCCGGAGAAATCGATAAACTCGACCTGATTCGCCAATTCCTGGGGGTAGGGCGACCGCGCGGCATCGCGCAGTTTCTGAGCCGGGATGTGCGCGAAACACTTGCTCGGACCGAGATAGTGTTTGAAATGCCAAAGCAGTTTGCCCGATGTGAGGAAATCTGAGCTGTAGAGACGGCTCTGGTAGCTGGCTTCGACCTCCAGTTCACGGATATCGAGGTACTTGAAGATCTCAAGCTCCGCCAGGTTTTCACCGGGCAGGATCGACTCGCTCCAGCCTGATTCAGTCATCGCCCGCCACTTGAGCCAAAGCAGGTGTTTGGCCACCTGCCATTCCGGTCCCAGATAGAGACGCAAGGCGGGCAGTTCATCGAAAGGTATTCCGATCTTGATCCCCGCAAAGAGGGTGCCGCCGCGTTCGGCGAGACGGCTGCGTTTGAGCTCACGATATTCCGGCGCCTCAATTCCCGCCTCCCAGCTACTGACTTCATCGGAGCCGGCTTTCAGGACACGAAAGTGCTCGCCCGCCCGGAATAGCACGATGTCGCAATTGAGGTTGTAGACGATTTGCGGATAGAGCGGATAGAAGGAGTATTCCCGCACCGGCGGACCGGAGAGCTGGCAGGAAAACTCCATGTCGGGGTCGACTTCACCCCACTTGTCGTTGCACTCGCAGGAGAGCACCGTGAATGCCGGAATCGGCCGCTTAAGTCCCGTGACGAAGAAATTGGAAATCAGCGAATCGATAATCGTGTCGCCAGCCTCCGCCAGCCGGTTCTCGGTTTGGACCGCGTGATGCGCGAAAGAGCGCAGCATCAAAAGCAGCGCCGGATCAAACTCCCGTTCCCCCTGCGGCACCGAATAGCCCCAGAAACGGAGTCGCTCCAGCAATTCCTGAAATACTCGTTCTTCTCTATCGGAAGGGCGATCCGCCATGCTCAAATCTCCCACTTCATGCTGAAACGCTCGCCATTCGGCAAGCGACCACTGATCTTGCAGGTATGAAAAGCCGTCATCGTCTCTACTTCATCGGAGACTGTGACCTGCACTGAAATTCCAAGATAGCGCTCGAACTGCTCGATGATGCGCCCATGCACATCGTTTTTGAGATCGCTGGTATATTCCGGTGAAAAATAG
>JBDRQZ010000354.1:0-6447 GCA_043826025.1 bacterium
CTTTGACGATGTCGCTTCTTCGGGAGCGGGAAGTGACGCTCGAAGACCTTCCTGGTCGCTTCGCCGATCAGCGTCACCGCGACCTTGGTCGGTCCCTCAAGCTCGCCTTCATAGACCAATTCGACTTTGCCGCAAATCGAGGCAATCGCCGCGTAGAGGTCACACAGCCGCGGAGAGTAGTCATTATCGCCATTGAGCGCCGCGCGCCGTTCCACATTAGAGATGAGGTTCTCATAAGCCGAGATCGGCAGTCGCGCCGAAACCCCGGAGGTCTGGTCGATATGCTCACTCTCCCGCGCCGTAAAAGCAATCTCTTCGATTATATCTTTCAGCAACTCCGGCACCTCGATCTGCCGATCGCGGGTGGTCCAGGCCTCCTGCGCCGTGATCCGTTTCGCCTGCTCCAGGTTTTTTGGATAGTGCGTGTTTATCTGCGAGGCAATCCGGTCCTTGAGCGGCGTGATGATGTTGCCACGATTCGTGTAGTCTTCCGGATTGGCGGTAAAAGCCATCATCAAATCGAGCTGCAACCGAATCGGGAAACCTCGAATCTGAATGTCATTTTCTTCCAGGATGTTCAGAAGCGACACCTGAATGCGGGGCTGCAGATCGGGCAGCTCATTAATCGCAAAAATCCCTCGATTGGTGCGCGGCACGATCCCCCAGTGGATAACCTGCTCATCGGAAAGATCGAGTTTCTCCCGCACCGCTTTGATCGGATCGATATCGCCGATCAGGTCGGCCACGCTGACATCGGGTGTTGCCAGCTTCTCATGGTAGCGCTCCTCGCAGGAGAGCCAGTCGATTTCGAGATCATCGCCTGCCTCGGCAAGGAGCCTTTCCGACTGTCGCGTAATCGGCGCCAGCGGGTCCTCATTGAGCAGGCTGCCGCGGATCACCGGGATCCGGGGATCAAGCAGATTGACCAATTGCCGCAGGATCCGGCTTTTCGCCTGACCGCGCAATCCTAAGAGCAGAATATCGTGGCGGGAAAGAATAGCGTTTTCCAGTTGCGGGATCACGGTGCGCTCGTAACCGACAATTCCCGGCCAGCGCGATTTGCCGGCCCGCATCAGTTCGATCAGGTTTTCGCGCATCTCGGCCCGCACTGAACGGCTGCGGTAGCCACTTTTCTTAAGTTGACCCAGTGTCTGAGCAAGCTTCATTTCGTCCTCGATTCCTAAATCTACTTATCTAATACGCAGGCGGGCCGGTCGCGCTCAGCAAATAAGGATTAAATAACACCATAAAGTCGATTCTGACCGATCTGGATAATCCTTTGAACTACAGGTAAATGGTTGACGGTTACAGCCGAAATTAGTTATATGCGGCGGACTTAAACCGCGTAGGATGAGTCGGCTGTTTGAGCGACTGCGCTTGTCGCGTCAAAGGATGTCAAACTATTGTCAGGGATGACCTTCATTCAAGATGAGAAAGTCTTAATATGGTAAAGGCACTGAGATACGTGCAGGTGGATCCGAATCTGCCCAAAGATCTGAAACCTCTGCAAGAACTGGCCTGGAACCTTTGGTGGTGCTGGGAGCCGAGCGCCATTGAACTCTTTCGCACGATCGACAACAAGCTCTGGGAGCGTTCCGGCCACAGTCCGTTGCGGGTGCTCGGCCTGGCCAGCCAAACGCTGCTGGAGGCGCTTGATGCCGACCTGACCTTCAAGGCGATGATGGAACGCGTCTATGCCGAGTTCAAAGCTTATATGGGGCGTGACACCTGGTTTGCCCGTCAGCATTTCGAAGCGACCAAACCGGAAATCGCCTACTTCTCAGCCGAATTCGGCCTGACCGAGTCGCTGCCGATCTACTCCGGCGGTCTCGGGGTACTGGCCGGGGATCATCTCAAGTCGGCCAGCGATCTCGGCTTACCTCTGATCGGTGTCGGGTTGCTTTATCACCAGGGTTATTTCCAGCAATATCTCAATGCCGACGGCTGGCAGCAGGAGTACTATCCGGTCCTCGATTTTTCGACTTTGCCGGTGGCGGAAGCCAAAAACGCCCAGGGCGAGCCCTTGATAGTCGCAGTCGAATTGGCCGGCCGTAGCGTCCAGATCAAGGTCTGGAAGGTCGATGTCGGCAGAATCGCGCTCTACCTGCTGGACACAAATATCGCTGGCAACAGCAACGAGGATCGCCAGATCACAGCCTACCTCTATGGCGGTGACAGCGATATGCGGGTCGCTCAGGAGGCCGTGCTGGGCATTGGTGGCATCATGGCTTTGCAGGGGCTTAATATCGCCCCCAGCGTCTTCCATATGAATGAAGGCCATTCAGCTTTCCTCGGACTGGAACGGGTGCGGCAGTTAATGGAGACCGAAAAACTCTCTTTCCGTGAAGCCCAGACTCTGGCACGGCATACGACAGTGTTTACTACCCACACCCCGGTACCGGCCGGCATCGACCGTTTCCCGCGCTCACTGGTCGAAAAACATTTCAAGGGCTATGCCGGCAAACTGGGTCTTTCCATGGACGATTTCATGCGGCTCGGTTACCCCAACAGCAAGGAGTCGCCTTCCGAGTTCAACATGGCGCACCTGGCGATTAGCTTCTCCGGCTACATCAACGGGGTCAGCAAGCTGCATGGAGAGACGTCACGAAAGATGTGGCAGTCATTCTGGCAGGGGGTGCCGCTGCCGGAGGTGCCGATTACTTCGGTCACCAACGGCGTCCATACGCGCTCCTGGATTTCGGTCGAAATGCGCTACCTGTTTGATCGTTACCTCGGTCATCGCTGGGCAATCGATCCGGCGGATCAGTCCTGCTGGCAAGCGGTCAGTTCGATTCCCGATGGCGAACTCTGGCGAACCCATCAAATCCGCCGCGAGCGGATGATCGGTTTTGTCCGTTCTCGCCTGGAGCAGCAGTTGACCCGGCGCGGCGCTGTCGCCAGCGACATCGAGCGGGCGGGCGAAGTTCTCAATTCAGATTATCTGACTATCGGCTTTGCCCGGCGCTTTGCCGCCTACAAGCGGGGCACCTTGATCTTCCGCGACCTTGATCGTCTCAAGCGCCTCGTCAATGATGAAGATCATCCAGTGCAGTTCATCATCGCCGGCAAGGCGCACCCACGCGACAACTATGGCAAGGAACTGATCAAGACCATCATCCATCTCTGCCGCGACCCTGAGATTCGCGAGCGCATTGTCTTCCTGGAGAACTACGACATCTCGGTGGCGCGCTATCTGGTGCAGGGCGTCGATGTCTGGCTCAATAACCCGCGACGGCCGATGGAGGCCTCGGGCACCAGCGGCATGAAAGTCATCTTCAACGGCGGCCTCAATGCCAGTATCCTCGATGGTTGGTGGTGCGAGGGCTACAGCCGTGACGTCGGTTGGGCAATTGGCGCCGGCGAAGAGTATGACAACCACGACTACCAGGATGAAGTCGAAGCCAACGCGATGTATGACCTGCTGGAGAAGGAGATTGCCCCGACATTCTATGACCAGGGCCGCGACGGTATCCCGCGCAAGTGGATCGCCTTGATGAAAGCCTCGATGCAACAACTGGGACCGCGCTTCAACTCCAACCGCATGGTTAAGGAATACACCGACAGCTCCTACATCAACGCCTACCGCCAGGGGCAGTTGCTTCAGCACAACGACCGCGCTGAGCTGCGCTCGCTGGCCGAGTGGCACAAGCATTTGACCGACAAATGGACCGATGTGAGGGTGCTGGAAATCAAGTCCTCGGCACCGGGGCGGATCGGTGTCAACGAGAAGATCTCCGTCGAAACCAGGGTCTTTCTGGGTGAGTTGCAGCCCGACGATGTGCTGGTCGAATTGTACATCGGCGCGGTTTCGCCGGAAGGCGCGGTCACCGATGCACGGAGCGTGCCGATGGAACCGCAGGGCAGCTCCAGCGCCGGGGTCATGTCGTATCACTGCGAGCTACAGCCGCAGGACAGCGGTCGGCTCGGCTTCTCAGTGCGAGTTTCGCCCGGGCACCGCAGTCAGGTTCATCCTTTTGAGTTGGGGTTAGTGACCTGGGCCGGAGACGATATCTAATCGGCCGACACTGCTAGCCTTGAACATCCAGGAGGCGGTGTTTGCCGTCACAGTAGGGCGGCTCGCCGGTCTGCTTGCACTGGCACAGCCAGACTTCGGTCACCTCGGCAACTGAAAACTCCAGCGGCGCCAGACTGGCGCCTCTGTGCGAGCCGTCGCAGAAAGGCTGCGTCTGCGAACGCCCACAGCGGCACCAATAGTAGGTTCCCGGTTGGAGTTCCACGAGCGCCGGTTTCGGCTTTGCGATAACTGGTTTGTCCAAATCGTATCCTCCCACGGACAGAAGCTTCCAAACTCAAGATATGGAATTCCGGGCG
Organism: bacterium; assembly: GCA_043826025.1. Taxonomy (GTDB): domain Bacteria; phylum Zixibacteria; class MSB-5A5; order CAIYYT01; family CAIYYT01; genus JBDRQZ01. Next base: position 4,333 of record JBDRQZ010000354.1, read on the forward strand.
AGAGGCAATGTCCCGCTCACGACCCCAAAAGAGCAGAAGCCTGCCCCGCAAGGGGGCAGGCTTCATGTCTATTCGACTGAATAATCAGTGTCGATTAGAACTAGTCACCAGCCGGACACGGCTGAGGTCCACCCGCAAAGATGAAGTTAATCAGGTAGACCGCGTCAGTGACATTCACCATCAGGTTACAGTCGGCATCGGCAACCATGCGAGGCAGCGGGGCCTCACCAGTGTTGAAGATGAACTGAATCAGATAGGTCGCGTCGCTGATGTTGACGAAACCACTGCGGTCGCAGTCGGCGCGCAGAATGATCTCATCCGGCGGCACAATCCACATCGCCGGGCGATACGGATCCTTACCATAGAGGCCAACCTCGCCCTGTGCGAGCCAGCTACCGGAAGTCGTGAAGTCACCGGTAACGTTGAACGTCTGCGGATTGAAGCCCAACGGCGCACCATACGGAGCGATGAAGTTATACAGCCACATGTTGCAGTAGATGGTCGGCCCACAAGAATATCCGAAGACCGGACCACCCACGACGGCAGGCACTGGATAGCCGTTGACCTGGATGGAGCTGAGATCAATGTAAGGAACCGTGTGGTACGGATCCCATTGGGTCGGATCGAGGTAGACGTCAATCATGTACGGGTCAATCTGGAACGCATAGTACATGTACATCGGATCGACGCTGACCTGTGCCTCGGCGCCGGCCGGGAAGCACTGGATGTCGATGGTGTAGTCTTCAGCCTCACCGTAGGAGGTAGCGCCGCACGGAGTCGGAACCGCATTCCAGGTCAGGCGGACACGCATACGGGTCTCACCGAGCAGAGCGTCCGTCGGAACATAGACGTCGCCGAGAATCGGACCGGTACCGGTGCCGAACAATACCTCTTCTTCCGCATCAAAGGTCATACTGTGGTCGAAGTCAATCCAGGCCGCAGTCTGATCGGAAGAGTAGGCATTACCAATCGTCACCGCCATCGGGTAAGTCCCACCCGGCTCCAGAACGGTCGAGAGCGCTAAGTAATCACCGTAGCCGTCGCAGCCCGAGGCGTTGTTGATGCTCTCAAGCAGGACGTTCGAGATGTACTCGTCGCAACCACCGCTGGCCGCGCAGTAGCTCGGATCCTGGCAGTCGATGTTAACCGTGTACGGGCCTTCCATGTAGTAGGACTCGTAACCCGGATAACAAGCCAGCATCGGCAGATAATAGATACCTGCCGGCAGGGCGTAGAAATACATGGTCACGTTACCGTCGCCACAAGCATCCCAGTCGGTCGCATCGGCCAGGATGTAGGTACAACCGGCGCCCACCGGGCACTCGTCGTACAGGGAGATGTAGACCAAGTCGAACGAGGGTGAAGTGCCGCAGAGAGTAATGGTCACATCCTGCGTCGCAGTTATCTCGAAGGCTTCCCAGGCATGACCGCAGTCATCGAGACAGTCCGGAGCCTCGTTGGTCGAGGACTCGTTCGTGCCGGTTATGACCGCAGGGCAAGACTGAACGATAGCGTTCTGGCACTCATCGTTGTAAGGCGGCGGGGGCGGGACGTAGCAATCGATCGTGATGTCACCATCGCCACTGGCGGTACCGTAACCACCGACTTCAATCAGGAACTCCTCGCCGGTTAGGGCGGCGAAGGTCAGGGAAGACTGCAGGCCACAGGCGTCGTCGTTGCAGCCAACCATGGTGCCCCAGCACGCGGTGCCTTCATAGACGGCCAGCTTGGTGTCGAAGCCGGAACCGCAGAGGTCCACAGTCACATCACCGTCGCAGGTCGCAGTGTAGGTGTACCAGACGTTGCCGGAGGTCAGACAGCCACCCGGGCCGTCGAAGCTGGCGCCCGTAGTCGTGAACGGATAGTCGGTCACGTTGCCGAGCGGCTCGGCATCGGCGCACATGTCATTCGGCGGACCGCCCGCACCCACGCTCAGGATGATATCAAAGTCAGGCACGCAGTTCGGGGACGGGTAGGTGTCGACCATGATGTAATAGCTCGTGCCGGCCGTCAACGCGATATTGGGGATCGTCATCGGCGCGGCGGAATAACTGGTGGCATAACCCAGACAGCCGGAGGCCGGCGGCGGGCAGGCATCGTCGATCACGATACCGG
>JBDRQZ010000355.1:0-4419 GCA_043826025.1 bacterium
CGATTATATCAGGCACCTGGCTGATGTGATCAATTCGGTCTCGATGCTGGGCGGCGTGGTGGTTGTTGGGCGCGGCGCCAATTTCATTGTCGGTCGGGATCGCGGCTTCAATATTAGGGTAATTGCTCCGGCAGAATGTCGCCGAGCCAATCTCAGCGAGTATCAGGGGCTGGGCGCTGCCGACGCCGCACGCGAGGTCGAGGTGAGCGACCGGGAGCGCTCCGAGTTCATTCGGCGCTATTTCGGTAAAGATATCGATGACGCCAATCACTATGATATGGTAATCAACACCGCGCAGATCTCCATGGAAACGGTGATTAACGCGGTGTCGGTGGCGGCACTGGACAAGTTTGAGCGGATTCGGCCGCGTTAAGGGGGGGCCTTGCCAGGAGTCAGGACAATACTAGTGGTGATATAGTTGTGCTCGGCGAAGTCCGCTGAGGCGCGCCGTCGGTTGTTGTGGCGACGACTTTAAGATGATGCCAAGCAGTGCCTTATCAGGAGATATCAGAGTTCCTGCAGAATTTACTTGCAGCCGGAACGCTACACAGTATATTTGACCAGCCTGAAAAGGCTGGTTTTTTCGGAAAAGAATGGCCGGGTGTCGGCGTTGTACCAAATTTGAGTTTCCTGCCCCCCTCTCAGATTTGGCGCCGATCCGGCCTTTTTTTATCCTATTTGTTGAGGCGGCGGGTGACCGCCAATTCCCTTGAAAACTCGGTCGGGCTGCCCGCTGTGACCGGTAACCTTGTGGAGCAATACAATTTCGAGTTCAAAAAAAGGCCGCAGGATGGGGGTTTTTCCTATTGACAACTACCGGGATCAGCCTTATATTTCGCACCGAATGAACGCAAGGTCTTAACCCTCAAGTTTCTGACAGATTGGTATCGGTATCTGACACCAGGCTATGGCATCTACTGCAAATCGGCTTTAGATGGTGTTTCGAGCAGGATGGCGGTATCACGGTTAAGGAGAGATCGCCCGACGACTCGTTAACTTGTTGAAGGCGGTTCGAAGACAACACTCAAAGCGGTAATCGTTCTCGCCCGCACGTTTGAATGCAAACGCGAAAATAGCTTCGCGGAGGCTACAAAAGGTCAATCTGCTACCGATTTAAAGAAGTAACGAAATCTCGCACGCTCTCACAGGAGGAGGTTGCTGAATGGCCCCCACAAAGCGGTATCTCGCGTTACTGGTAGCGATCACTATTCCAATGGTGGTTTTTCTGAGCACTGAGAAAGGAATCTCAGACCAGAATGCCATTGAAGTAGTATGTAAAGTTGTGCCAGTGTCCTGCGGTTTGGAGAATGACTCCTTCCGCGTTCCGATCTGGCTGGCTAATAATCTGGCGAACGATTCGGTCGGTGGCTTCGAACTCTGGATTAACATCTCCCATCCCAATTTTATTCAGTTTGATGTCGACAGCACCTGGTGGCTGCACGATTCTCATTGTATTCAGGAGGATGAGTTCGAGAACTGCCTGGAATGGGGTTATGACTCGATTCAGGTTTCGACCACCCGGTTTGACAGTGTAAATACGATTTCTCAGGGTTGGGAATTCCTCGAGGCTCGGGTTCTGGGTGGCGATGGCGGTGTGATCAAGGTTTCCGGGGCGGCCAATCTGCCCGCACCGCCCAATGTGCCTTCCTTCCCGGCGGGATTCGACACCCTGATTTTTGTCTATGCTCATACCGTCGGAGTGCTCGGCGATTCGTTGTGCGACAGCGTCCAGATCGAATTCCGCCTGAACCCCTCGCAGACTCGCTTCTCCGACAGTGAGAGTCACCTGTTTGGCTGCGACTACACGTGGACGGTCGATACTTTCTACTTCAATTGCGCGCAGTGGGAGGGGGATTCCTGTGTCGCCTGGTTTGACACGGTGTTGGATTCAACCTACACCTGCGTCATCGATCCCGCCCGGATTCTGCTCATCACCGACACGCTGGAGTTGGTGTGCTGCGATTGCCAGTGGATACCGGGTGACGCCAATGGCGACTCGGTAGTCAATATCACCGACGCGGTTTACCTGATTCAGTATATCTTCAATTTCGGTCCGGCGCCGGTACCGGTGCCCGATGCCGGGAACATGAACTGCGACGATGCCGCGAACATCACTGATGCCGTTTACATAATTCAGTATATTTTCGCCGGCGGCCCGGGGCCTGCATGTACCTGCGCCGACCTGGTGTGCGATTAGCTGCTTTTAGTAGCGGTGTTTTAATAAGGCATTAATGGAAATGAAACCGAAGAAATCAAACTTAAGACAAAGAGTGAAAGGAGGTGAGAAGGAAACGGGCTTGAAGAAGCTTAAACGTTCAACCACCACTGAGAATGGCCAGAAACTCCATCGAGAGTATTTCTGACCGGTCTCACTCGGACTCGGTAAGGACTTGCCAGACAAGTCTCCTTATCACGGTCTTCCTTGAGGGGGAACAAGGAGGTACTTGGTAAGAGTTAACCTTGTACCTTACGATATTTTGTGCAACTGAGAACTAAGGAGCACTATAATGAGACGGCTTAGTTACGTTCTCGCGTTAGCTACTTCGTTTATGCTTCTTCTGTCGATTGGCGCGCTCGCTGATGGTAATGGTGACTATTCCACCGCGATTGTGGATGCTATAACACCAGCACCTGGCGATGCCGATACCGTGTGGTACCCACTCGACCAGACGTTTGAGATTATCTTTACTAATGATGCCGCGCTGACCGGTATGTCTCCGGGCATCCAGATCGACCTTGGTCTCAACCAGGTCACTTGGCAGGATGACTGGATTCAGAATGTGGCCGCGCCGAACGCGCCGGGTTCTGATGGCGATGCTGACGTTATCGGCTTTGGCCGCCACGCCGGTATCTTCCTTGATGGTTCCTGCTGGACCCAGACCGGCTTCAAGCGCACCTACGCCAGCTTTGACGGCACTGGTGTCGACGAGCTGCTGATTGGTGGCGCGGTGGCCTTTGGCGCCGGCTTTGTGGCCGGTGGTCCGGATATTGCCTACGAGCTTTACTTCTCGTTCGATTCGTTCGAAGACGGCTCGACGATCTGCGTGAACCCGTTCCTGTTCCCGCCGGCGGGCACATGGACGTTCGTTGATGCAGGCGGCGGTTATCCTCCGGACTTCAATGGTCAGACGGTTACCAGCCAGACCGCTCCGGTTGCCACTCCGGTTTGCCAGCCGGTTGCCTTGCTGCAGTGTCAGCCCCCGGTTTTCACCGCGACCCCTCCGGGAACGGTGAATCGCAATCACTGCATGGGTTACACCTTCCAGTTTGCGGCTACCGAGGGTGGCAATGTGCCGCCGGCCGATCCGGTGACTTTCTCCGGCGACAATGTTGCCACTAACGGCGCATTCTCTGTCCCGGCTCCGGGCACCTGTGGCACCGATGACTTCACCGTCACGGCGACTAATGCCTGCGACGGCGCTGCCAACTACAGTTTCTCGATCAACTGGACGAACAGTGATCCTTCGATCACCAATTGTCCGGTTTCGGAAGGCTTAGTTGCCAAGGGCAATCCTTGGCCGTACAACTTCGCCGCCAGCGATCCTGACCTCTGCGACAACCTTGTGTGGGCAGTCGCAGCGACCGTGGAGCCGACTGGTGGTTACAGCATCGATGGTCTTGGCCACTTCGTGTTCAACACCGACGAGGCTGATAAGGATGTCTCCTGGGAGTTCACCGTGACCGTCACTGACGACTGCGGTGCGACCGACGACTGCACTTTCAGCGTCTATGTGCTGCCCACTGAGCCCTTCACCATCCATGTCGAGAAGACTCATCAGAGCCTTCAGGGTCACTACGAGTATGTCTCGATCATCAAGGAAGCTGGTTCCGAGAAACTTGGTGGTTTCGACATTCTCCTTGGCTACGATGCTTCCGCGCTCTCCTTCATGTCGGCCGAGATGGGCTCTGCCCTGACCGCCCTTGGCTGGGAGTTCTTTGAGTATCGTTACGGCGCCTTTGGCAACTGCAGCGGCCCCTGCCCGAGCGGTTACCTGCGTCTGACGGCGATTGCCGATCAGAACAACGGCCCGAACCATCCGAGTGGCTTTGACATCCCGAATGGTGGCGAGCTTGCCGAACTGAAGTTCTATGTCACCAACGACCGTACGTACGAGTGCATGTATGCCCCGATCCGCTTCGTGTGGCAGGATTGCGGCGACAACGGCTTCTCGAACATCGGTGGTGACACCCTCTTCATCTCGAAGGAAGTCTACGACTTCGAGTGGAATGGTGATATCGGTAACAACGCTTTCAAGATCACCGGTATTGACTGTAATGAGGACTATGGCTTCGTGTTTGGTGGCGCCTGTGCATGGTGCGACGTTTCTGACAAGACCCAGCCTGTCCGCTTCATTTACTTCTGGAATGGTGGCATTGACATTGCGTGCGCCGACTCGATCGACCGTCGTGGTGACCTGA
>JBDRQZ010000356.1:0-4621 GCA_043826025.1 bacterium
AAGCTGCTGCGGGTGCTGCAGGAAAATGTCGTGGAGCCGGTCGGCGCGGAGCAGCCCCGGCCCGTCGATGTCCGCCTGATCGCCGCCACCAATGTCGATCTGCGTGAGCGGGTGAGATCAGGCAGATTTCGGGAGGATCTCTTCTATCGCCTGAATGTGGTGCCGCTGAGAGTCCCCAGTTTGCGTGAGCGCCCCGAAGATATCCCGCTGCTGGCGCGCGAGTTTGTGAAAAAACACTCGCCTCAGCATGAGGTGACGCTCTTACCCGGTTTGATCGAACGGCTGTTGCGCCACAACTGGCCCGGCAATGTGCGGGAGTTGGAGAACCTGATTGAACGAATGATGGTGCTGCGGCACGGCGATGAGCTTGACGCCAAGGCCCTGCCCGCCGACTTCGGCGAGTTTGATCCTCGCCAAGCGGCGACCGCCAACGCTGAGGAGTTGCAGGTGACTTCACTCGCTCAGGTCGAGCGGGAAGCAATCCTTCGGGCATTGGAGCGTAGCGGTGGCAACAAGAGCAAGGCCGCTAAGCTACTGAATGTCCCCCGGCATGTGCTGATCTATCGCTTGAAAAAGTATGACCTCTACTGATCCGGAAGCCGAACCACGTCGCTCTCTTTAGAGCGACTGCAAGTAAGTTTGCAGATTCTGTTTTTTACCCAGAAGCTTGAGTTTCCGCCGGATGCTCTGACGGAATTTCTCGACGGTGTGCACCGAGACATTGAGCAGGCCGGCGATTTCTTTCGAATGCATGCCGCCCCGGATCATCTTGCAGACATCTATTTCGCGCGGTGTCAGATGGGGGAAGCGCGACTCCATCGTAGCGGTGAAGGCACCGGAAATCTCTTCCAGCGAGCGTCGCAGAACATTGAGCAGTTCGGTGAGTTCCTCGGGAATCCGCATCGCCAATTGGGAGAGCAGGGGCAGGATGCTGCGACTGACATTGGCCTGCACTTGCCGCTTGATCGCGTTCTTCTCCTCCTCGACACTACGTATGATCTCATTGAGGGCGATATTCTTCGTTTCGAGCAGCCGCCGTTCCGCGTCGAGTTCGGTATTGACCCGCTCCAGCTCCCGCTGCGACCGCTGTTGCTCAGTGATGTCCCGCGCAAAGATGGCCAGACCTCTGATCTTACCGTCAGCCTCGAATACCGGATAGTACCAGCTGTCATAGGTACGGCCTTCACGTTCATCTATGACGTGAACCGGCTCAGATTTTCGTAACACTTCCTGTCCCGCAAACCAGCGACTGCGCGCTGCACGTGAACTCATCAACTGCCTGCAATCCTTACCGATCATCTCCTCCTCAGTCGAGCCAAAACGTCGCGCGCCGGCTTCGTTGATCGCCAGGATAGTGGCCTCCAAATCGACAAGAATGATCGACTCCGAGGTTGCGTTCATCATGGCGCGGATCGCGTACTCACTCTGCTGGAGCGCGCCGGTCGTTTGCCGATGTGACTCGACCTCTTGCCGCAGCAGTTCGTTGACGGCTTCAAGCTCGGCGGTGCGTTCGCGGACACGCTCTTCCAACTGGCTCTTGGCCAGCGACAGGGATTCCTTGGCCAGAACTTTGTCGGTGACCTCGATCAACACCCCGTGCCAGCGCCGCTTCTTGGGGGTCAACTGAATGGCTCGACTTATTGATCGGGCCCAGCGGTAGTTGCCGGCACTATCGCGGTAACGATACTCAAGGTCCACCGGGGCCCCGGGATCAGGCGAGTTTTCCCCGGCGGTTGCCACCATTTCGCGGTCGTCCGGATGGATAAGATCGAAAAGCGCCTCGAGATCATTGCCGACCTGCTTAGCCAACTCCTCGCCGATCAGATACTCAACCCCCGGGCCGGCGAACAGCAGCTCGCGGTGACCATCTTCATCCTGGTCATAAGCGAAAACCAGGCCGGGCACATTCTCCACAATCGCGCGGAATTTCAGCTCGCTCTCACGCAAGGCCGCCTCGGTACGCTTCAGTTGCGTGATATCGATATTGACGCCCAACACACCAATGACGTTACCATCGAGACGCACCGGTGCGACCACATTATGGAAGACCACTTCCTGATCGCCATGTTTCCACGAGACTTCGCCACTGACGGTCTCGCCGGACATCGCCCGCCGATTGTTTTCCTGCCAAAGTCGCAGCGTTGCTTCATCAACGTCGATATCCTCCGGACGCTTGTCGGTCAGGTCGCCCCAGGCTTCGCGGAGGACACTGTTTTGCAGGACATACCGGCCATGGGTATCGAGAGCGAAAAACTGAAAGGGCAGGCTCTCGAGTGTGGCGTTCAATTGCGCCCGACTCTCGCGCAGCTCCGCCATTTGCTTTTCGGTCTCTTCAAGTTTCTGCGTCAACTCACGTACGCGGGCTTGCGAGCACTTGAGTTCCGCCTGGAGATCTTGTTCGCTCATTATCTGTCCAGTTCGTGACGGGCGTGACGGTCCGCTTCGCGATCCTATTCCTGAGAAGACTCGACTCCAATATAGGGCGCTGGTGTTTCGGGAGCAATCTCGATCTGCAACGGCGTGGGACCAGCTGAATCGGCCGGCCTAAAGAAACAGACAATTGTTACGACATTGAAATAGGGTCGGGTCGGACGTCAAATCACCCCAGCCAAAATAACCTGCCCGCCTCCAGCTTGAGAATACAATGGAAATTTGCCTATTAAAGGAGATAAGCATGAGGGGAAGAATTCCAGGAGTCGTGGTCTTCTGCGGAGTACTCTGCTGCGCGGCTGCTCTGGTTGCAGAAGTACCTTCTCTGATCACAGTGCAGGGGTTTCTCGCCAATCCCGAGGGGGCGGCAGTACCAAACGCGGAGTACAACGCTGTCTTCTCGATCTACGATGTCGCCAGCGGCGGCTCGCCGCTCTGGACAGAGACAAGGACGATCGGCACCGTCGACGGCGTGTTCAGTATCATCGTTGGCAGCGGAACGCCGATCCCCGGCGACCTGTTCGCGAACAGCAATCTGTTTCTGGGAATCAGGGTCGAAGGGGACCCGGAACTGGCACCGCGCCAGAGACTGGTCACGGCACCTTATGCCTTCCGCGCTCTGAATGCCGACACCGCAGATTACGCCCTCGCCGGTGCCGGTGGCGGCTCGGTCTGGGTCGATGATGGGAGCGTCGTCAGGCTCGCCAACCAGAATGACAGTGTCGGCATTGGTGTGGCATCGCCGAGCTACAAGCTAGAGGTCGATGGCCAGATAGTCTCGGGATCGGGTTGTGCAGCCACGGGCGTAAACAGCGTCGTGGGTGGCGGTCAGGACAATCATGTCTGGGGTAATCGTTCCGTGATCGGAGGCGGGCACCAAAACACTGCCAGCGCCAATCTCGTGACTATTGCCGGCGGCTACAACAATCTGGCAGACTTTGAAAACGCCACTGTAGGTGGTGGTCAAAACAATCTTGCACATGCTCCGCAGTGCGTCGTCGCGGGAGGCGAGTACAACGTCGCCGCCGGCTGGCGCAGCACGATCAGTGGCGGCTACGGCGACACGACCTGGTCCGACTATACCACGATCGCCGGCGGCAATAAGAACAACGCTGATGGCGACTACAGCACCATTAGTGGTGGCGGCGTGAACAAGACATTGGATCTCTACGCGACGATTGGCGGCGGCTACAGCAACATCGCCAGCGGCGAAGAATCTACAGTGAGCGGTGGCCAAAAAAACATCGCCTCCGGAGCACAGAGCTCGATTGGCGGCGGCGAATTCAATACCGCTTCCGGTTGGCGCAGCACGGTCGCAGGCGGTTACACTGACACAGCCAGTGGTGACTTCAGCACGGTGGGCGGAGGAGATCACAATTCAGCAGGCGGCGACCAGAGCACCATCGGCGGCGGCTCGCTCAACTATGCTTCCGGCACCGAAGGAACCATTGCCGGTGGCCTCGGCAATATCGCCAGCGGCGAATCCTCCACTGTCGGCGGCGGCGTGGTGAATCAGGCCAACGGCTACATCAGTACAGTACCTGGCGGACTGCGTTGCATCGCTGACGGTAACTACTCTTTTGCCGCCGGCGTGCACGCGGTCGCCTCACATGAAGGCGCCTTTGTCTGGTCAGATGCCAGCGATTTCATGTCGGACTTCTACTCCGCGGCCGACAATGAGTTCGCGGCACAAGCGACCGGCGGTGTCAGATTCGTGACCGGCACCGGTCCGACCACCGGTGTGCAAGTCGCGGCCGGCGGCGGCTCATGGTCCTCGATGTCGGACCGTAATGCCAAGGAGAACTTCGAGGAGGTCGATCTTGATCGACTGCTTGAGAAGCTAAACACGCTGCCGATCACTACCTGGAACTACAAGACTCAACCTGAATCCATCCGGCACATCGGTCCGGTCGCACAGGAGTTCTATGCGTCGTTCGGCGTCGGTGAGGATGATACGCATATCACAGCTATCGATGCGGATGGCGTCGCTTTGGCGGCGATCAAAGCGCTCTGTCTGCGGCAGCAGAAGATCGAAACTCAGGCGGTCGAGATCAAGCGTTTGAACGAGGCAGTGACTTCTCTGCAGAAACTGGTGCAAGAGTTAATCAAGAAGCAGTCCGGCAACTGAGGCGTCACCATGAAGAAACAGAAGATATTCGTGGCGCTGGCGCTGATCTTGCTCGCAGCTTCC
>JBDRQZ010000357.1:0-2792 GCA_043826025.1 bacterium
AGGCCGCTTGACCTACATTTGTCGTTCCGCGGTTTGACAGCGCCCAAATCCCAAATGGAACCCTCCGCGAATTCATATGTAGGAAATAAGTTAACCGAGTCGGTTCGGTTTGGGTCTTGATTTTCGGTGGGCAAATATGTATAAATGGCAATTCGTAGTGAACCAATAACATGGAGAACGCAATAGGTGATTGAGGTAAAGAATCTCACCAAGAATTACGGCGACACCAAGGCGGTGGATGATATCACATTCACGGTGCCGACCGGCCAGGTGTTGGGCTTTCTCGGGCCCAACGGCGCCGGCAAGACGACCACGGTGCGAATCATTACCTGCTACATGCCGCCGACCTCCGGGTCAGTGACTGTCGATGGTCTCGACGTGATCGAGCAATCGCTTGAGGTGCGCCGCAAGATCGGCTATTTGCCCGAGTCCGCGCCGCTCTACCCGGAGATGGAAGTTATCGAGTATCTGGATTTCATCTGGGCGTTGCGAGGCGGCGAGAAGAGCCAGCGCGGTCGCCGGATCAAACAGGTGGTCGAGGTCTGCGGGCTGGGCGACGTGATCGCCAAGAATGTCGACGAGCTCTCCAAGGGTTACCGTCAGCGGCTCGGCCTGGCCCAGGCAATGATCCACAACCCGGAAATCCTCGTACTCGATGAACCGACTGTCGGTCTCGACCCCAACCAGATCGTCGAGATCAGAAACCTGATCAAAACTCTGGGTCGCGAGAAGACGGTCATTCTCTGCACTCACATTCTCTCCGAGGTCGAAGCCACCTGCGACAATGTGATCATCATTGACAATGGCAGTATTGTCGCCAACGGCACCCCGGAGATGTTGCAGGGCAGTTTCGCCGGCAAGGCGATTATCAATCTCGAAATCAATCAGAGCCCCGACACCGTGCGACCGATCCTCGGCGAAATCCCCGGAATTGATGAGGTCAAAGCGATTGCCGGTAATGGCACGGCGCGGTGTCAGATCATCTGCGCTAAATCTGCCGATCCGCGTGAGGCGATTTTCAACACCGCCGTCGCCAATCAGTGGGTGCTATTGGAGATGAAACGTGAGGTCTCCAGTCTTGAGGATGTCTTCCGGCAGTTGACCAAGGGGGGAGGTGGTGTCGATGCGTAACGTTTGCACGATTTTCCGTAAGGAAATGCGCTCCTATTTCAACTCGCCGGTGGCATATATCGTGATCACGCTCTTTCTGGCAATCACCGGCTACTTCTTCGGCAGTTCGCTCTTTCTGGCCAACAGTGCTGACCTGCGAGCGTTGTTCGGAGTCGCACCGATGATCTTCCTCTTCTTTGCTCCGGCAATCACGATGCGGCAGCTAGCTGAGGAGCGCCGCGCCGGGACGATGGAAATCCTGGTCACCCTGCCGGTCACGGATCCGGAAATTGTGATCGGCAAATTCCTCGCGGCTTTCGGGCTGCTGGTGATCTCGGTGGTGCTGACGGCGATCTCGCTGATCACTATCGCCAGTCTCGGCAATGTCGATTTTGGCGCCTCGATCGGCGGCTATCTTGGTCTGATCCTGATGGGCGGCGTTTATGTTGCCATCGGGATGCTGACCTCATCGCTCTCGCCGAATCAGATCGTCGCGTTTATTGTCGGTTTCGTGATCATCTTCGCGCTGTTCATGCTCGACAAGGTGCTGGTCTTTTTCCCGAGCGCGCTGGCCTCGACCATGGAGTATCTGGCCATCGACTACCACTTCCGCAACATTGCGCGTGGCGTGATCGACAGCCGCGATCTGATCTACTACCTTTCGATGATCTTCTTCTTCCTCTATGCAACTGTCAGAATGACTGAATCAAGGAAGTGGAGGTAGGCTGAGATGAAACGAAAACTAACGATAACAGGTGTCAGCTCGGTGCTCGTGGTGGCGGTCATTCTGATTGTGCTCAACCTGATTTCGGTGCGGCTGTTCGGCCGGATCGACCTTTCAGAGGGCAAGATCTATTCACTGTCACAATCCACCAAGGATCTCGTTGCGAATCTCGATGACCGAGTGACAATCAAATGCTACTTCTCCGATGACATCCCGCAGCCATACAATGCCAACGCGCGCTATGTAAAGGATCAGTTGGCGGAGTACAAGGCGTATGCCAGCGGCAACCTGAATTATGTCTTCATCGATCCGGCGAAGGAGGGCAAGGAGCAGGAGGCGCAGGCGCTGCGCATCCCGCCGGTGCCGATCAACACCTTTGCCAAGGACAAACTGGAGATCAAGCAGGTCTACATGGGGATAGCGATCCAGTATGAGGACAAACAGGAAGTCATCCCGGTGGTGCAGGATGTCAATGGCCTTGAGTATGAGATCACCCGCGCGATCAAGCGGCTGGCGTCACCGAAGATGCCCAAAGTCGGTTTTGTTACCGGCCACGGCGAGCATACGCTGGAAACTGACATGACCTATGTCCAGCAGGTCATCTCGCGCGAATATCAGGTCGAGCCGCTGCAGTTGGCGACTCTCTCCGAGATCCCCGCCGACGTCACCACGATCTACCTGATCGGGCCCAAACAACCGCTTGGCGACTGGGAACTCTATCTGCTGGATCAGTTCCTGATGCGCGGCGGCAAACTTGGTATTCTGCTCGATATGGTCGATGCCGACATCAACACCGCGCAGGCGCAGCCGATCCAACCGGGGCTGGGTCCTTTCCTGGCGCATTTCGGTTTGAAGGTGAACACCGATTTGGTACTGGATGTTCAGAACTCGCGAATCGCGGTGCAGCAAAACCGTGGCGTGTTTCGCATGAAGTCGTTGAAGGACTATTTCTTCTTCC
>JBDRQZ010000358.1:0-2537 GCA_043826025.1 bacterium
GAATCTGCCCGCGGCGACTTATGAGGATGAGCGATTTGGCTCGATGTTCCCCGAACCCGCATTCGGCAACAAGCTCAATCGTCGGGTACTGCCTGACTTTTTCGATGTTTACGATGATCCGACGATCAGCGAGTTTGAGGGTCTGAAACTGATCGGCCATTATGAGGTTGATGACGCTGGGGTCAAGCCGCAGCGTTTGCACCTGGTCGAAAAAGGGAAGCTGCGCACGGTGCCGTTGGCGACTGCGCCGACCAAGAAGATCACCGAGCCCAACGGCCACGCGCGCGGTGCGGTCAGTAAGGCAGTGACCGGCAAGCCGAGCAATCTGATTTTCGAATCGAGCGATCAGGTCAGCAAAGAGAAGCTGCGCCAGACATTGATCGAGTTGTGCCAGGATGTCGATCTCGAGTATGGTCTGGTGATTCGCAAGATCCGCGATCTTAATGCGCCCAATCCCAACGGTGGGATGCGCTTCTACGGTATGCCGCAGCAAGATGGCGATGGACTGACCTCACCGTTGGAGGTCTACAAGCTCTATCCCGATGGCCGCGAGGTACCGGTGCGCGGTCTGGAGTTCGCCAATGTCACGGTGCGAACCTTGCGCGATATCTTGCAGACCGACAACAGCCGCCATCTCTACAACTACCTGATTGCCGACGACTATGAGATGCCGGCCTCGCTGGTCAGTCCGGCGATCCTGATTGAGGAGATGGAACTGGGCCACAGCGAGGGTAAAACCCAGAGACCCCCGGTGCTCAGCTCGCCTTTGGCCGAGAATTAGCTGCTATTTCAGAAACAGGGTTATCCTTCGGGGAGAGGCGATTCGGCCTCTCCCCGCTCTCTTTTTCCGGCTAAATTCACTCCGGCTTTCTGCCGACACTATCAGAGTCCGAAAGAAGAGAGACCCCAACAGATTTGGAGTCAAGGCGTGGCTGGGTTCGAAGAAACTTCAACGTTGGTGACAGAGCAGGCCGACCGCTTGTTGGCCGAGTCGCAACAGGGGCGCGCATCGCTGGTCGTGCTGCATGGCAGCCAGATGGGCGCCAGCTTCCCGCTTGAAGAGCAGAAATTGTCCATCGGTCGGGGCGTCGACTGTGATATTCAGGTCGAAGATGAGAACGTCTCCCGCAAACATGCGGAGATTTTTGTCGAGGGCGACAAGTATTCGATCCGCGACCTCGGTTCGACTAACGGCACCTATGTCAACTCGCGTCGCGTTGCTGAAGCAACCCTGGAGGATGGCGATCTGGTGATGCTCTCATCGACGGTGTTCAAGTTTCTCGCTTCCTCATCGATTGAGAATCGTTTCTTCGATCAGATGTACTCGATGATCACCACCGATTTTCAGACCAAGCTGCACAACCGCCGCTATCTGGCCAGCCGTCTGGAAGAGGAGGTCTCCCGCGCCCGGCGCCACCATCGACCGCTGGCGCTGGTGATCTTTGATCTCGACCGCTTCAAGCAGGTCAACGACACCTTCGGTCATGCCGCCGGCGATCTGTTGCTGCGCAAGAGCGCTCAGATACTGAATTCTCAGCTACGCCACGACGACGTTTTCGCACGTATCGGCGGCGACGAGTTCTGTGTGCTCTGCCCGGAGACTACCTTGCAGCAGGGGCTGCAACTGGCGGAACGACTACGCAACCTGATGGCCGATACCACGTTCAGCTTCAAGCGGCAGAAACTGACGGTCAGTATAAGTGTCGGCGTCGCCGAGTTCGTCATCGAAATGGGCTCACCCGAAGAACTGATGGCCGCCGCCGACCGGGCGCTCTACCAAGCCAAGTCCGAGGGCCGCGACCGAGTTTGCGCCTGAACACTCGACCTGCCTGCTAACCTCTGCTCCACTCAATAGTACTTGACGATTTCGGCGATTTGTATTCTTTGCAGTCTGGTTATGTATAGGCCCGAATGACTCTGGTCAGGAACAACAAGAATGAAGATTGAAAAACTACTGAAGCTTGCCAAAGAACATGACGCCGAATTCGTCGACCTCAAACTCTGTGATCTGCTCGGCACCTGGCATCACATCACATTGCCGATCAGCTCCCTCGACCAGAAACTCTTCAAGACCGGAGTCGGTGTCGATGGTTCCAGTCTGCCCGGGTTCTCCTCGATTGAGCGCGGCGATATGATCGTCCTGCCCGACGCGGACACCGCGTTTATCGATCCCTTCTTCGACCGGCCGACGGTCTCGATGATCTGCGACATCATGGACGCCTCCGATAAGATCATGCCATTCTCCCGCAACCCGCGTCGGGTCGCGGCCGCCGCCGAAAAGTATCTGGCGAAGACCGTCAAAGGCGCGCGCGCCATCATGGGACCAGAGTTTGAGTTCTACGTCTTCGATGCGGTGAATTTCTATGAAGGTCCCCAGATTGCATTCTATCGGGTCGAGTCTGCCGAAGGCAAACGTGAGGCCGCCGAAGACAACGAAAACCTCGGTTACAAGATTCCCTACAAGAAGGGCTATCATGTCGCACCGCCGCATGATCGCTCCTTCAATCTGCGCAGCGAAATCGCCTCGATTCTCGCCG
>JBDRQZ010000359.1:0-2957 GCA_043826025.1 bacterium
ACCAGATCGAGACCGGTCACCAGTTCGGTCACCGGATGCTCCACCTGAATGCGGGTGTTAACTTCAAGGAAGTAGAATTTGCCATCTTCAAAGAGGAACTCCACCGTGCCTGCCGAAAGGTAATCTGCGGTCTTTGCCGCCGCAACTGCGGCAGCACCCATCTCAGCCCGTAATTCCGGGGTCAGCGCCGGTGAGGGTGTCTCTTCAATAATCTTCTGATGTCGCCGTTGAATCGAGCACTCACGCTCAAACAGATGCACCGTGTGGCCCTCATTGTCGGCCATCACTTGCACCTCAATATGACGCGGCTTTTGCAGGTACTTTTCGAGATAGACTGTCTCATCGCCAAACGCGCTCTTGGCCTCACGCTGCGCGCCCTCGACCGCATCCTGCAGGTCCGCCTCATTGTCGACCACCCGCATACCCTTGCCACCACCACCGGCGGCAGCCTTGACTAGCACCGGGTAACCTATCCTCTTGGCGGCTGAATTGAAGTCCGCGATTTTGCCCGATTTGATCTCCGCACCCGGCGTGGTCGGCACTCCGGCAGCGATCATCATCTCCCGCGCTTCAAGCTTATTGCCGAGCTTGGCGATTGACTTTGGCCGTGGACCAATGAAGATCAGCCCGGCATCCTCAACGGCCTGCGCGAAACCGGCATTCTCCGCCATGAAGCCATAGCCGGGATGCACGGCGTCGCAGCCGGTCGATTTCGCTGCCTCGATCACCTTGTCGATGACCAGATAGCTCTCGGCTGCGGGAGGCGGACCGATCAGCACTGCCTCATCGGAACGCAGCACATGCAGCGCCATTTTGTCGGCCTCGGAGTAAACCGCTACCGTCGCGATATTCAACTCGCGTGCAGCTCGCATAATCCGCAGGGCAATCTCACCCCGGTTGGCGATCAGAATCTTCTTTATCATCGTTGAATAACTAGTCCTCTTCGATCACCCAGTTAGGTTTGCGCTTGGTGAGAAAGGCTTCCATCCCCTCCTGCCCCTCAACAGACTGGCGCAGCTTGGCGATCACTTCCGCCGTGTACTCCTTAAACTCCTCAACACTCTGGCTCGGCACTTTCTGCAGCAGTTCTTTGCAGACCGCAATTGCATTAGGCCCGGAGGAGAGCAGCGAATCAATCAGGCCCATGACAGTGGCATCAAGCAGATCATCCGGCGCGACCCGGTTGATCAAACCGGCCTGCAATGCCCGATCCGCTGAGAGCCGCTCGCCGGTCAGGAAAAACTCGCGCGCCCGGCCTTCACCCACGCGCTTGATCACATAGGGTGAAATACAGGCCGGAACCACACCAATTTTAACCTCACTAAACGAAAAGATCGCGCTCTGTGCGCCGACCGCGATATCAGTCACCGCAACAAACCCGGTGCCGCCGCCAATCGCCGCGCCATTGACCTGCGCGATTGTCGGTTTTGGGAATGAGTAGATATCCCAGAAGAGATCGGCGAGTCGCCGCGACTCTGCCAGGTTCTCCTCGTATTCCGCTTCCTTGACCCGACCCATCCAATTGAGATCGGCGCCGGCGCAGAACGACTTGCCCTCACCGGTGATCACCACGATGCGAATGCTCTCATCGGTCTTAAGCTTGCTCATCGTCATGGTCATCTCATCAATGACCTGATCGTTAAAGGCGTTGTGCACTTCGGGTCGGCAGAAAACCACTTTGGCGACCGGCCCCATGCGCACTAACCTGACTGTCTTGCCACCATTCATAATCTACATCCTGAAAATGCCGAACTTCATGTCGGGAATCGGCCGGTTAAGCGAGGCGGCAATTGCCAGCCCCAACAGGTCGCGAGTCTTGAGCGGATCGATGATACCATCATCCCACAGGTGTCCGGTCGAGTAGTAGGGATTCGACTCTATCTCATACTTCTTGAGCACCGGCGCTTTGAACTCCGCCTCCATCTCAGGAGTGAGCTCCACGCCCTGCTTTTTGAGCTGGACCTTTTTCACCGTCCACAACACATCGGCAGCCTGCTCGCCACCCATCACGCAGATGCGGCTCGCCGGCCACATCCACAGGAAATTGGGATGGTAGCCGCGGCCGCACATGGCATAGTTGCCTGCGCCATAAGAACCGCCCACCACCACCGTGAACTGCGGTACCTGGGCGTTGGCAACGGCGTGGACCATTTTGGCGCCATCACGCGCAATCCCGCCATGCTCATATTTCTTGCCGACAATAAAGCCGGTGATATTCTGCAGGTAGATAATCGGAATCTTGCGCATGCAGCACATCTCGATGAAGTGCGCTCCTTTGAGCGAGGACTCACTAAATAGCACACCATTGTTGCCGATGATCCCGACCGGGTAGCCATGAATCCGCGCAAACCCGGTGACCAGAGTCAGTCCATAGAGCGCCTTGAACTCCTGGAAACGGCTGCCGTCGACGATACGAGCAATCAGTTCGCGAATATCGTAAGGTTGCCTGAGATCAGTCGGCACCACGCCGTAGAGCTCCTCCGGGTCATAGTAAGGTTCTTCCACGGGATGCCGATCCAGCTCAAATTTCGGCGGCCGATCCAGGGTCTCGATGATATTGCGCGCGATCGCAATCGCATGCTCATCATTTAGTGCATAGTGATCGGCAGTCCCGGAGATCCGGCAGTGAACGTCGGCGCCACCGAGTTCTTCATCAGTGACCTCTTCACCGGTAGCGGCTTTCACTAGCGGGGGTCCACCAATGAAAATCGTCCCCTGATTCTTAACGATGATTGCCTCGTCAGACATCGCCGGCACATAAGCACCACCCGCAGTACAACTGCCGAGCACCACCGCGATCTGCGCCAGACCTTCAGCAGAAAGCGTCGCCTGATTGAAGAAGATCTTGCCGAAATGATCCTTGTCGGGGAAAGTGCCTGACTGCTCCGGCAGGAAAATACCGCCCGAATCGACCAGATAGACACAGGGCAGCTTGTTGACCCGCGCCACTTCCTGCG
>JBDRQZ010000360.1:0-2761 GCA_043826025.1 bacterium
GGCGAACACCACCGGCAAATGTCCGTTCTGCGGCCTCGGCGACATCAAGGGGGTGCATCACACCAGGCGCGAGGCTTATGACCATTATCTGCCCAAGGTGCTCTATCCCTTCAATTCGATCAATTTCCGCAACCTTGCACCGGCCTGCCACGAGTGCAACAGCACCTACAAACTCAGCAAAGACCCGGCACACAATGCCGCCGGACGGCGCAAGGCTTTCTATCCCTATACGACCGGCGCCCACCAAATCGAAATTACTGTCGACCTCAACACCCCGGATGTTGATCGCCTGACACCCGCCGACATCCAACTTACCTTCGGCCCCGCCGCTGTCCATGAGGAGATCGAGACCTGGAAAGAGGTGTACGGAATCGATGAACGTTACAAGGCGAAATGCTGCGACAGTGACGCCAAGGACTGGCTGGAGCAGCTTCGTATTCTGCGCGATACCCACGGCATTGCACCGGACGCCTCCCTTGCCACCGTTCAGCAACAGACCGCAAAAGCGCCGGTTGCCAACAGCAACTTTCTGAAATCCGCTTTCCTTAAAGGCTGCCAGCGGGCCGGTCTGCTTGATGCCATTGCAATGGAGGGAGCCGCGCCATGACCTTTGCCCCCGCATTCACCATCACCAACCGACAGACCTCCGCGATCACCCGCATCGAACGGGCGCGGGGCTTTCTGGAGGCGGCGCAGCTCTCCGCCGATTGGGTACGAGAGGTGGGCGAACAGGTGCTGATTCTGGAGGCGCACCACACCACTCACATCGAGGGCACCCGGCTGACCCTGGATCAGGCCGAGCGGCTGTGGAAAGGTGAAGCGGTGCCGGAGGCCGACCCGGATGATGCGCGGGAGCTGCTCAACTACCGCACCGCCTTTGAGTTTGTCTCGGAATGTCTGGACAGCGGCGACCCGATCACCGAGGGGATGATCCGCGAGATCCACCGCAAGCTGGTGGAAGGTGTGCGCGGCGGCAGCGCCGCGCCGGGGGAATACCGGCGTATCCAGAACTATGTGGTCAACGCGGGTACCGGTCAGGTCATCTATACTCCGCCCACGGCGGTGGAGGTGCCGGTGATGATGTCGGAGCTGGTCAAGTGGCTGAACGCTGACCTCGATATTCACCCGGTGCTGGTCAGCGGCATCGCCCAGTTTCAGCTGGTGCATATCCATCCGTTTCTCGACGGCAACGGCCGCGCCTCGCGGCTGCTCTCCACCCTCTGCCTTTACAAGGCCAGGTACGATTTCAAGCGGCTGTTCACCATCAGCGAATACTACGACCGCGACCGGCCGACCTTCTACAAGTCGATCCAGAGCGTGCGCGACAACGGCATGGACAAGACCGGCTGGCTCGACTACTTCGTCACCGGCCTGGAAACCCAGATGATCGAGGTGCGCGAACGCAGCGAGCAGGTCATCCGCCGCGACGTGCTGGTGAAACAGCATGGCCTGAACGAGCGCCAGGGCAAGGCGCTGGGCTATCTCCTCCGGCATGGCAAGCTGACCATCCAGGACTTCGAGGCGCTCTGCCCGACCGTCAACCGTCGCAGCCTGCAGCGGGATCTGAAGGGGATGCTGGACAAGAGCCTGATTAACGCCGAGGGGGCGACCAATCAACTGATTTATCGGCTTCCGGGGTAACTTGCGACAAACTCGCGACAAAACTTGTGACAGGTTCGCGACACGGCTTGCGACAGAATATCGGTGACGGTGAAAACGGCCCTGCGTGGCAACTGTCCGGAATTTCCGGATAGTTCGGGATTTGGGAATTGGGAAGGCAACTGTTAAGCAATGCTTAACGGTTCGTCAGGAGGAAAAGCGGCGGACGGCATCATGAAACGGATTCAGTTATCCGGAAAATCCGGATAACTGCTGGCAGCAGTAAACCGGCCCATATTGAGATGGGCTCGACTTGAGGGCTGACTTGGGGGGTGAACTTGCGACATGGTCACGGCATGAGGTTTATGCGCGGATGGACCGAGCTATTAAGCTCTGCTTAACAACTGTCACGGGAAGCCCACGACACGGCTTGGACAGACAGTCCCGCCCGCCTCACCGATCAAGTACCGACCAAGTAACCGATCAAGTCGGTTCACTCCCGTCGTTGAGGGAGATTTTCGGCAATTCCGGGGGGAGCTCGGTCTATATATGAGAACAGGAACTATATGACACTCGCCTTTATCGCTGTAATTTTTGGGTTGGCGCTCCTCGTCTGGAGCGCCGACCGTTTTGTGGAGGGCTCGGCCTCCACCGCACGCCATTTCGGTATGCCGCCGCTTTTGATCGGCATGGTGATTGTCGGGTTCGGTACCTCCGCGCCGGAGATGGTTGTCTCAGCGCTGGCCGCTTCGCAGGGTAACCCTGGCATCGCGCTGGGCAACGCCTACGGCTCGAACATCACCAACATCGCCTTGATCCTGGGGGTGACGGCCTTGATCAGTCCCATCGCCGTACATTCGCAGGTGCTGCGCAAGGAACTGCCTATTCTCACGGTGGTGACCACCTTGGCGGCATGGCAACTCTGGGATGGTGAGATCACCCGGTTTGATGCTGTGGTGTTGCTCTGTGTATTCGGCGGGTTGATGGCCTGGACCATCTGGCAGGGTATGCAGAAAAAAGCCGATGTGCTTGGAAGCGAGATGGAGCAGGAGTTGGACGTCCGCGCCATGCCGATCCGCCGTGCGGTCTTCTGGTTGGTGGTGGGGCTGGCACTTTTGATTGTCAGCTCCCGCATCCTTGTCTGGGGCGCGGTGGAGATCGC
>JBDRQZ010000361.1:0-4687 GCA_043826025.1 bacterium
CGTGAGGACATTCTGCCCCTGGCGCGATTCCTGATTCAGAAGCTCGCTAAGCGGATGAAATTGCCGAAATTGCGGTTTGACCTCTCCTGCGTTGACTATTTGCAGTCCTACGCCTGGCCGGGCAACGTGCGGGAACTGGAAAACGCGATCGAACGAGCGGCAGTCTTCAGCACCGATGGCGTGATCCTGCCCGACCATCTGCCCCCTCAGGTGGTCAACAGAGTTCCGCTCGCCGCCATCCAGGGGGGCAGTGTGACGAAGTCATTATCCGAGATCGAGCGGGAGCATATTGTGACGATCCTGCGCTCCACCGGTGGCAGCAAGAGCCGCGCCGCCGCGATTCTGGGCATCAGCCCAGTGACTCTCTGGCGCCGGCTCAAAGAGATGGAAATCGACCTCTAGCGCCGTCTCGCAAGGCTATAGCTCTTCGAAGTCGTAACAACTGCAGGGAATCCAAACACTCTTCTCGGTTGTCAAGAGCGTGCTGTAACGGTTGAGCATGCTGTAGTTTTCGCATCTCACGGAATACCAATCCAGACTGCTGTTGCGCGCCAGTTCCTCTTTGATCGCGTCCACCATCACCACGCTGGACCTTCTGGTCGAGTGGACTCTGGCGAGAATTTCCAGCTGATCCGCCTCGATCAGAAAAGGATAGAGCGGGCAAAGGGCGTGACGGTCGACAACCTCGACCAAATCCTCCGGATAAATCTCATTGTGCGGCTGAACTTCCACCTCGACCTTGCTTAGCTGGGCGAAGAGTCCACCATTGGCGCCGGGATTCGAAGCCGGATCGGTAGTCAGGACCGGCACTCTGATCCTGAACCTGAGTCGCGGGTAGTCGTCCGACACCGTGGCTTTGGCGGAATAGTTGCACCGGTATCTAATCAGATTGGTTAATCGCGATTTTGGCGCGGCCTTCTGCATGAAGTAGGGATAGCTGAAATCGATAGTAACAGTCGCGGCGTTCAGTTCACGAAGGTAATCGATGATGTTGATGCGCAGGGTCCCGGTGCCGATGGCGCCGCCATGTCGTTGGATGATCTCGATAAATCGATGAATCGACTGAGCCTGAAACTCGTGACTGATCCTGGCGGTGATTGAAATCGAGGCGACTGTCGGCTGCCCCTGCGGATCGCGCCGGGAGGCGACTCGCATTGGATATTCCAGATCATGTATCCCGACATCAACCATATGTTTTTCGCGGTCCGGCATTTTCTCACTTCTCCTCGTGGCTCGAGACAAATCGTTCTTTTTCCACTCTGGGAGTAATGCAAATGCGTGGCCGAGTCCTCTGGAGATTGATAACGATGTGCCGTACAGCGTATTACAGCCGGCGAGCGGCTGCCGGCTGCCTGGCTGGGTCCTCTCAACCATTTCAAGATTTAATACTGGATCGTGCCGGCTGGGTCGCGACACGTCAAGAGGCGGACCGGCTCAATTTTCCTGACCGACCTCGCACTGCCCGGAGAACGGTCACCAAATACCGGTTGACACTTTAAGCGCGAAAACTATATTGACGGACTATTGTTTCTGGAGTCTGCGTTCCTTGTTGGAGTGGAGAGCTATGTTATGAGAGGCGAAAGCTGGAAAATCGTTCTGACCATATTCTTCCTGCTGGCAGCGATTTATTATCTCCTGCCGACCGTTCAGTATTTGGCCATGGACTTGGAAGACCGTCAGCAAATGCGACAGGTCGACCCCGATCGACTGGCGGCGCTCGAACGCAAAGCGATTAAGCTTGGTCTGGACCTGCAGGGCGGCATGCATGTCGTTCTCGAAGTTGACCGAACAGAGCTTGACGAAGAGGCGGCCAAAGAGGCTCGCGATCGAGCCCTGCAAATCATTCGAAATCGTGTGGACGAATTCGGTGTCTCCGAGCCCGAGATCTTCCCCCAGGGTTCCGACCGGATCGTCGTCGATCTGCCGGCGCTGCAGGATGCGGAACGTGCTCGGGACCTGATCGGCAAGACGGCGATTCTCGAATTCAAACTGCTGGAGAGTCCGGAAAACACCGATCTGTTGTTCAAGCGGATCGATCAGGCAGTCGCTGAGATGGCCGACAAGCAGGCGACCAAGCCGGCTGCCACGGACAGCACAGCGCTGCCGGAGCCGGAGTTTGATGATCCCTTTGCGGCAGAGCAATCCGATTCGGCAGCGGACCTGTTCCTTGCTGATGACAGCCTGGCCACCGACTCTGCCGATACCGGCAAGCTGGATCTTTTTGCTGAGATGCAGGAGGACTTCGGTCAGGCCGGTTTCACTCAATATCTTGAATATCGCGGTCCCGATTATGTCGTGCTCGATGATGACTACAACAAGGTCAGGACGATGCTTGAGGACCCAGAGATCGCGAAGCTGGTTCCGGATGACAATCAACTCGCCTGGTCGACCCGGTCGGAAACCTACAATGGTCGGGGTGTGCACAGTCTTTATCTGCTCAAGCGCGATGTCAAAGTCCATGGCGAAAATCTCTCGGATGCCGCCGCCAACTATGACCAATACCACAAACCGGTAGTCGATTTTACTCTCGACCGCGATGGCGCGCGCGATATGTCGAAGACTACGGGGCCGAATATCGGCAAGCCGCTGGCGATTGTGCTGGATGGCCGGGTCGAGTCAGCGCCGAATATCAGAGCCAAGATTCGCGATAAGGGCCAGATCACTCTCGGTGGTGCGGCCACTTTCCTTGAAGCGCGCGACCTGGCGGTTATCCTGCGCGCTGGTGCTTGGCCGGCGCCGATGAAGATCGTCGAGACCAATGTCATCGGCCCGACTCTGGGCGCCGATTCGATCAAGGCCGGCAAGCTGTCGGCTGGCGTGGCCATGCTTATTGTGCTGGTCTTCATGTTGATTTACTACCAGATGTCGGGACTAATCGCCGATCTGCTGGTTGTGTTGAATATTCTCTTTATGATGGCGCTACTCTCCGGTTTGCACGCGGCTTTGACGCTGCCCGGTATTGCCGGTATTATCCTGACTCTGGGTATCACTGTCGATGCCAGCGTGCTGATTTTCGAGCGTATCCGCGAGGAATTGCGTACCGGTAAGACTGTAAAGGCGGCGATTGAGGCCGGTTACGACCGGGCCACGATCGCCATTGTCGATAGTAACATTACCACCCTGATTGCCGCCGGCGTGCTTTACTACTTCGGCACCGGCCCGATTCGCGGGTTCGCCACCACGCTGGGTATCGGCATTCTCTGCTCGCTTTATACGGCGCTGATCGTCGGTAAGACCATCTTCAGCTTCCGTCGGCGGGCCGCGAAACTGAGCATTTGAGAAGGAGTGGCAGCACAATGCAAATTATAGGTAAGACTAATATCGATTTCATCGGTATGCGCCGCTACGCATTCATTTTCTCAGCGGCGCTGGTCATCATTGGAATCGTTTCCCTGGGAATCATCGTGTTGGGTCAGGCCGATCTGTCGATCGACTTCGCCGGCGGCACTCTGATCCGCGGCAGCTTCAGCGAGGCGGTTGCGGTTGGCGATCTGCGCTCGGCGCTGGCCGACGCCGGCTATGGTGATGCCAAAATCCATGCTGTGTCGGGTACCGCACATGACGGCACACCGATCCGGAATACTTTCGATATTCGAGTCAAGGGCAGTGCCGAGGCGGCCGACAGTGTGGCCGGCTTGCTCGGTACCGCGATCGCTCAGGCATTTCCTGACAAGGGCTTTAAGCTCGACAAAGATCGACTCGTCTATGTCGGTCCATCGGTTGGGCAGGAGTTGCAGTCCCAGGCGCGCACCGCAGTGATTGTCGCGCTCGTCTGTATTTTGGTCTATATCTGGATTCGCTTCGATTTCCGTTTCGGGGTCGCCGCGACCATCGCCACGTTCCACGATGTCCTCGCGGTGCTGGGGTTGATGTTCTTGTTCCAGCGCGAGATTTCGTTGCTCGTGGTTTCGGCGCTGCTGACCCTGGCGGGTTACTCACTGACCGACACGGTCGTCGTCTTCGACCGCATCCGCGAGAACCTGAAATTCTTCCGCAAGAAAGGCGACTTCGTCAGCGCGGTCAATCAGTCAATCAATGAGGTGTTGTCCCGAACTCTGATGACCTCAATCACGACCTTCCTGGCGGTAGCCTCGATTCTGGTGCTTGGCGGTGAAGTGGTACGGGATTTTGCCCTGGCGCTGACCTTGGGAGTAGTCATTGGCACCTATTCTTCGGTGTTCGTGGCTTCGCCAATCGTGGTCGTCTGGGAAAATCGGGCTCCGAAACGATTCAAGTAAAAACAGCCTGAAGAAATATCTCAAGCCCCGTCTTCGACGGGGCTTGTTTTGTTGTGGCAACTTGGCAACTCAAAACGTAGACTGAAGCGTGGTAGTCAAACTCCTGAAGTTCAATTCCTGGTACGCATTTGCCTGTGGGGTATTCTGCCTGATGGTAGCGGGGCTGATTGTCGATCAAAGTCTGATCGCGCTCGGGCTCAAACCGCAGCAGATCGTGCATGATGAAACTTACCTGTTCGCGGTCAGTTTCGTGCGGGTGGTCGGGATCGCGCTCTTCGCCTATGCGATGGCGGTACGGTTGATTCTGCGCCGCAATTTCGACCCCGAGGACCTGCGCGCTTTCTTTGCGCTATTCGCCGTCGGTGTCGTGCTCTGGGGCGGGATGTTCGTCTTTGTGGTGTTTACGCGTAGCGTGCTGCTCGCGGCTATCGCCGGTATCGGACTGCTGG
>JBDRQZ010000362.1:0-9120 GCA_043826025.1 bacterium
AGCTTCTACGCCTCGGCCGATACGGTCTATGAACTGCCGGCCGTTGATCATGTGGTCGAAGACGTGGCATCAGGCCTGGCCTGGACCCAGTACGCGCTAAGCACCGGCGCCTACCATCCCCATACTGCCGGGATTACCCTCTTGGCCGGCGTTCACCTGCTCAGCTACCGCAGCCAAGACAACGTCGGCAACCTGGAAGTGGCTAAGAGCACGACGGTGCTGGTCGACGATGCCTATCCCATCACGACCATCACGATCGGCGCGCCGCTCTATACCGACGTCGGCGTCAAGTACATCGCACCGCAAACGCCTATCGATTTCGCGGCCGCAGACCCCGATATTACGGGGACGGCCGCTGGCTCTGGGGTGGACCGGATCGAAATCTCGGTGGACGGGGGGTCATTCGAGATTTCATCCGGCACCCTGAAGCTGGCGGAAGGCCGCCATACGGTTCAGGCACGCGCCGTTGACCGGGTAGGCAATACCGAGCCGACGCGGACACTCGAGGTCCGGGTAGATGACAGTAAGCCGGTCAGCTCGCTTAACATCGGTATTCCCGCTTATACCCTGCCGGACGGCACGGTGCTCGTCGGCGGTCAGACGCAGTTCGCTATCGCTTCCCAGGACCCCGTGGTGCGGGATGTCGCCTCGGGCGTCAGCGGTACATCTTTCAGAGTAATCCAGGGGACGGCTCCGGCGCCGCCGTATACTGCCTATGCGGGGACTTTCACTCTCTCGGGTATCGATGAGCCCAAGACCATCGAATTCTTCGCCACGGACAATGTCGGCAATATTGAGGTAGTCCGTTCCAGCACCGTGCTCTTGGACGCCTCGGCGCCACTGGTCGCCCTAATATCGCCCTCGCCTGATGCACAGGGCATAGCTCGAATATTTACGTACAAGTTCCCGGTTATTGGCACCGTACAGGACGCGCACCTGCGGGACTACTATCTTGAGGGCGCGCCGGGGAGCGACGCTCAGACAGGCTTCGTCATGATCAGCTCCGGCACGGACGGAATCGAAAACGACGTATTGGGCGTCTGGGACGTAGCGGCGCTCACCGGCTTCTATACGCTGCGGCTGCGCGCTACCGACCTAGTGGATAATCTCTACGCCGTATCCATGGATGTCTTTATCGGCGAGCCGGCGCGGCAACTGGTCCTGGGCGGTCGCCGGACCTTCAATCACCCCGAGGGCGTCGCGGCCGGCCCGGAGGACCGGATATATGTCGCCGACACTAATAACGACCGCATCCGCGTCTTCGAGTCTTCCGGGAGCTGGCTCGCCAATTTCGGCGAGAAGTGCCACGGCGATGACGATGATGACGACCAGCACTGCACCGGTCTGAATCTCAATAAGCCCAAGGATCTCGCCGTCGACGCGGCGGGAAACACGTACGTGGCCGACACCCATCACCATCGCATCGTGAAGCTATCTCCCGAAGGCGATGAGCTCATGGATATCGGTGACGTGCGGATAGACAAGAAGGGCAAGAAGAAATTCCATTCCGGCAAGGAACTGGGCGAACTCAAACACCCATCGGGCGTGGCGCTGGATGCGACGGGCAATATCTACGTCGCGGACTCGGGCAACCGGCGCGTCCAAGTGTTCGATCCCCAGGGCGGCTACCTGCGCGGCTTCACGCTGCCGCCCGTGCCCGATAAGCATGGCGATGACGACGATGATGATGACGAGGATGACGGCGAGGCAGGGCTGCCGGTCGGCATCGACGTCGACGCCGCAAACGACATCTTCGTCGCCGATCGTAAGAGCCGCCAGGTATTCAAGTTCAACCCGAAGGGCGAGGTGCTGCTAGCCATACACCCCGAGGACCTCGAGGTCAATAAGCCGCACAGGCATAGGCACCGGCACTACTGCCGCCACGACAAACTGCGGGATTGGCTGCCGATCGGCGTGGCGGTATCAGCTACGGGTAGTTTCCTGGTATCGGATCAGGACGGTCATCGGATATGGAAATTCGACAGCCTGGGCAATCTGACCTTGGTTTTCGGCGAGAAGGGCAAGATCAAGGACAGCAAGCCTTTGCCCGAGGGGATCGTTTTCGATAAGCCCGCCGGCTTGGCCTTAGACAGTCAAGGACGACTGCTCGTCGCCGATCGCAATAACGAGCGCATCCAGCGCTTCGGCCTGCCGCAGGGCGCGGTTTTGCTGGCCTCGGCGGGCTCGGGACTGATCGTCCAGGAGCAAATCGACAAGGACAAGGGCGGCGAGGTGCGGCGCGAGGATGACGCCGCGGTGATTATCCCGCCGGCAGCCCTGCACGAGGATACCGAGATATTCATCGCCGAGCCGGAAGAAAACGAGAAAGAAGAGAAGATGCAGCAGCTCGTCATGGCCGGCAAGAAGATGGGTGCGGCCTCAGACCCTGTCGAGTACGGCCCGCACGGCCTCGAGTTCAAGAAACCGGTTCAGCTCACCATCCCGTATGATCCAGACAAGCTCGCGGCCGACGGCGGCGAGAATTTGAGCATCCATTACTGGAACCCGGAGAGCAAAGAGTGGGAGGAGCTCGAATCTACGGTAGATAAGGGCAAGAAGACGGTAAGCGCCAAGACCAAGCACTTCTCGCTCTATCAGGTGCTGGCTCCGCAGACGCAACTGGCGGCATCCGAAGAGTTTGTGCTGCGCGACGTCTACGTGTTCCCGGACCCGGCTGTCCGCGGCGCGCAGCCGACCTTCCACGTCGAGGTTGGGATAGCCGACAGCGTACAGATCACGATCTACAACATCGCCGGCCAGGAAGCGCACCGGACCACTTTGACCGGCAGCCCGAAGGTGGTAAACGACGGCAGCGGCGCGGACTACGCCTACGAGTATAAATGGAATGGGCATATCCCGAGCGGGGTGTATCTATACACGATTTCAGCCGAGAAAGCGGGCCATGGCCCGCTCAGAAAGGCAGGACGCTTCGCGGTGGTCAGGTAATGCCGCGGGAGACGGATATGAGAAATTTATCGGATAAAACGAGCGGCACGCCGCCGGGGCGGCTCGACCGCCTTATTGTGTTCTTCGGCCGGCCCTGGGTCTTCGCCTTGGCTTTCGCCTTCCTGCTGATCCCGAGCCAGTGGCTTGTGGCCGCTATGAATACAGGAGCGGCATTCTTAAAGATCGATACCGGCGCCCGCCCCACGGCCATGGGTGGAGCCTATACCGCACTGGCTGACGACGTCAATGCCCTCTATTACAATCCCGGCGGCCTCGGGAATCTCAGACAGCGCGAGCTGGGTGCGACGCATACGCAATGGCTGATGAATACCACCTTCGACTTCTTCGGCTATGCCCATCCGCTGCAAAACGGCACCTTGGGCCTGGGCGTCACTCGTTTGGGGATCGGGCAGCAGGAAGGCCGCGACGCCAACCGGCAGGCGGCACAGAGCTACGAGGCATCCGATACCGCCTATACCATCGGTTATAGTCGTCGCATGGATGTGCTGCCGACCGGCCGCATCAGCCTGGGCGGCAATTTCAAGTACCTCCAAAGCCGAATCGGAGAGTATTCGGCTTCGGCCGTGGCCTTCGATGCCGGCGCGCTGCATACGTTGGACAGCATGCCGTTGTCTTTGGGCTTCTCGGTCCTCAATATCGGCAAAGGGATGACCTATCTGGACCAGACCGACCCCCTGCCGCTGACGTTCTCTCTGGGCGCGGCCTATCGATTCGCCGAGGTGTTCCAGGTCACGACCGACATCCGCCATGAGGCGTACGACCATCGCACGAGTCTGGGTATCGGTACCGAGTACGCACTGATGCCGCGCTTCTCGATCCGGGCGGGATACACGTCCTTCGCAGCCAGCGGACTAGGTGATGCTGCGGGAGCGCTAGGCGGCCTTGGCGGCGGCTTCGGGCTCAAGTTAGGGCGCTACCGCGCGGACTATACCTTCACGCCCTTTGGTGCGCTAGGCAACGCGCAGAGATTGTCGCTCGGCGCCCGCTTCTGATTGCGTAAGCGCCTGGGGGGGATATGTACTGGGTATCGCAAAAGGAATGTCCCTCAAGCACTGCACGCGCCTTGGGGAGGACTGCCGACCTTACATCACTACGTGCAGAAATCCGAACAGCAATCAGAGACTATTTCGATACCAACCCCGCGGGCCTGGATGTCACTCTTGCCGTCCTTCAGGCAATAGGGAGGGAAAATCTCCGAATTGCATCTGGCCGTCGCTCATTTAGTCGCTCCAAACAAGATGCCGGTCTTTTGATTGCGCAGATACTAGTTGAGATGTATGGAGATTCCCGGGTTTTTACTTGGCGCAGAAGAGACCGGCGGACTGCCGCAACACGACGAAACACACAGCGTAATCCCGACTGGGTAACATCCTATACTCGTCACCAATTACGCAATCCCGGTGAGAATCCCCGCGAGGCTTAAAACCTCACTTACAGTTCCTTAAGATCAAGCCTGGAGAACACGGGCTCTTTTAGTATGTCCCAAGCTTGATTTTGATGGGCTTGCACTGCTTCCTGGAATTTAAACCAATGAGTATCCATGTGGTTGTCTACCGCCCAATTGTAGACATGTTTGCGCCGACGGATATATGAGCGCCTCTCAAAAATATAGCTGCCCCTTATGGCTTGATCAAACCACTCGTCCCAATCATATTCTGGGATAGCTTCTTTACCGAAGTCAGTCTTCAGGCCCGCCTCACAATAAGCTCTCTTTCGAGAATCCTCTCGACTTAAACTCATCAAAGTTCTCAGCTGGCCAATCAGGCTCTTGCAGTCTTTTTCTGCCACCTGCTTATTGACAGAAGAAGATGTGCAATTTCTCAGCCTGAAGAACATCTCACTGGCCGCCTCAAGAAAGCGCCCATTATTATTAATAGCGGATCGCTCCCCGAACAGCCGGCCATCATCCCATGTATGCGCGACCTTATCTGGATCGTGCATCGCATCTGCATGGCCGATATTGGGGAGGATCAGCTGCAGCAGACCATCCATCGAGTTGAAACCATCCTTGTAGCCGAGAAAATTCTGATGTGCCCACGTGTCGGCATATCCGTGGCAAGCAATCCCAATTCTGTAAAGATCCTTGGTTTTTAATGCTGCCGCCAGGATCGTATTAGCATGCTTGCTGTTTGGTGTCGTGTTCATTAGGGACATCTTGCCGTCTTTGCGACATGCGGTATCACCCAACGGATCACCGGGGATGAAATGGAAAAGAGGATAGATTCGAAACAATTTCGGCGTGGGCTTAGTAATATCCATCGTCTGACTTATATAATTTGAATAATTGCCTTTCTCGCCTTCATTGATGGGGTAAATCTCACAATTGTCGTCGACAAATTGAGAGGCATAGGCA
Organism: bacterium; assembly: GCA_043826025.1. Classification (GTDB taxonomy): domain Bacteria; phylum Zixibacteria; class MSB-5A5; order CAIYYT01; family CAIYYT01; genus JBDRQZ01. The sequence goes on from JBDRQZ010000362.1 coordinate 5,321, forward strand.
ATCGTCTTGGCGTCTTTTCCAAAACCTGCCTTTGATGCGATTAGATAAGTGATGTAGTAGTGAAATTCGATATCCATCGGTTCCTCTCGGTTACTCGCAACTTTTTTCCATATCCTTAACTGCCTGGGCTTCTGTTTTCGTCACCGATAAGCCCCATCGATATTTGATCGCCATCCAGTCCTTGGCGTATTGGCACCAATAACTCTCATCCGATGGTTTCCACTGGTCCGGCCCCTGGGCGCCCTTTGAACGATTGGCGCCGGCTTCAACGGCAATCAAATGCTCTGGGTGTCCCAGGTCATTTGCGTAGAACCGGCGGATGGCCTTATCCCATTTCCAGCCACCCGAATTATGTGCGTTTCCCAAGGGGACCATATGGTCAACGTCCAATTTCTTTGGGTTCGTGAAGCTCTTTCCTGTATAGGGACACTTCCACTTGCCCGACTTCACCCGGCATTTCTTCTCGGTCACAAAGGTCACTGGGACCAGAGACTCTGCGATAAGGACCTCGTCGCGGGTATTCTGGCAGTCCTTATCTTCGTCGATCCAGTGTTTCCAATTTTTCCGCTTGTACTTGGTGGGAGAGTCCTCCTTCGTCTTCTTACGGGCCTCATCCTCCCCGAGTGTCTTCTCGCGCTCTTTTTTGTGCGGGTCCAGTAGATCTGCGTGCGTCTTGACCACCGCCCGCATGGTGTCCATCTCGGTCCTTCCCGTTGCGCGGGAGGACCAGGACTTGCCCTGAAAGGTCCCGCGGTGGCAATGATACTCGCCCTGCTTGCCGTTACGATGGCAGCCGTAGGAGTCTAGACCCCCGTCGTGGGCTACGACGAAGGATGGGAACGCAAAAACCATCAGCGCGAGTAGGTGGATGTTGGACATATCGAAAGTTTAGCCCCGAGCATGGGATCGGACAAGGGGGGGAGATTTGGGGTGCTGATCGTCCCTGGAATCGGGTACGATTCAGCATTCGCGCGCTACAGGTCATCACGCGGTTTAAAGCGTCATCGCCAGCGCGTCATCACTTTCTTGTGAATCGAGGGGTCAACCGCGAAGCGTTGTCCCAGTGATGGGGAGGCCGTGGTCGGCGCAAAGCGCCATCCACGGCATCCCCAGAGCGGCGCGATTCACATGCCTATCAGCTCCCCTCCTCCATCCATCGCTCTCTTCGGAATTCATCACGAATTAGGGCATATGTCGTGATTCGATCCAGGAAATCCTTTGCGTCAGTCCAATTCGCGTATCTGCGAGCTGGCAATTCTCCGAGAAAGACCTCACCATTCTTGATGAGTCCGGGGGCTCTCCGACTAATGAATCTAACCACATCGGCCCTCTTGACCGAACCCTTCTTGCCTGCGGTCAAGGTTCCATCGTGCCAAAGCGAGAGCTTATCCCCTTCTTCACGAACGAATCGGTCGAGGTCAAGTTGCAAAGAATTATGCCTCCTGTCGAAGTCGTCTACCGCCACAATCATCAGAGTATGACCGTCAGCGTTGGGAAACCGGGGGTTCTCATCTCCGAAGCACCTTCCCAATAACGAGATGCTTACGATTTGATGGCTGCTCTTATTGTCTTTCACTATGAAGTAACGGAATCGCCCCGTCCAAACGCCTCCTGCGGCGTTCCCTCTGCTGACGAATCGGAAGCCACTCTTATTAATTGTCCCACAACGGAGAGCTAGCAGGCTGAAGAAAAAGCCCTTGCTGGGGCTTGGCCAGGCAATAAGCTCTCAGGTTATCAGGTCGAATGCTTCCGACGAGCGGTAAACCGCTCGTCGGTGCTTGCGGTTTTGCGTTATTGCTTCGACGAACGGAACGCAAAACCACAAGCTTCAAGACCTTCTAGGCGCCCTGCATCGCCTGCAGCGTCGCCAGGCGTTTTAGATTCAACAGCCAGCCGATCAGCATTGCTTCTTGACGAACCCTGTCGACGCCCCGTCTCGCGAAGCGTCGCAGACCGTGATTCTCCTTCCCTTCGCCCCACAACTCTTCAATCTTCTTTCTCGCTCGCTGACTCGCGCGGTAGCCCAGACCCCGCATCCGCATGCGCACCCGCGCCAGCGGGGACCCGCGGCCGCGCGGATAAGTCGCGACATGGGGCTCGATATGACGCTTAAACAGCCCCGCAATGAAAGATTTCACGAAGTAGCCCTTGTCGGCGCCCAGGCTTTGGGGACGCAGGCCGTAGCGCGATCTCGCCCGATCAAGCAGTTCTTCCGCTCCGTCTCGTTCCGCCTTGCCGCCGCATATCTTCACATCTATCCCAGTTAGAATTCGATTCCGGTTTTCCATCACCCCGTTGACCGCATAAGATAACTGCGCCGCCTCGTGGTTTGATTTGCAGGCCAACCGTGAATCAGGATCCGTCGACGAGCGATGCGTCTTGTTCGAGCGCTTCTGCCCGTGCCACCCCACGCTCGGGTTCCCCTTGTCGTTCTCGTCATCGCCGCCGTCCTTCTCGCCCTTCGACATGCGCCGGCGATACGCCTCCGGCTTTTCCAGAACTTCGATCGGAACGATGCTCTTAAGGCTCGCGTTCGCGCGCACCAGCGTTCCATCTACCGACCAATGCATGCTCACCCAGCCCTTCTTGATCGCACGCTCGACCGTTTCATCGAACAGGCGCTCCAGGATGTCCGACTTGTCGAAGCGATAGAGCCTGTTCTTCGAGAACGTCGTTGGATCCCACACCGGCGAATCGATGTCCAAACCGACGAACCACCGAAAAGCCATATCGCATGTCAGTTGCCGGATAATCATCCGATCCGAGCGGCAGCCGAGAAGATAGCCGCCGAGCATGGCGAGAAACAATTGCTCGGGTGGAATGCTCGGACGGCCGTTGTCGGCGCAGTAGAGCGGAGCGCAAAGCTCGCGGATTTTCTCGGTATCGATAAGAGGGCGGATGCGACGCAGCGGATGGTCGGACGGAACCAGGCTCTCCAACTGCACCGTGTGCCATATCTGCGGCTGAGCGTCACCATATCCCATCATCGGCAGGCCTCCTCGGGAAGAGTCTTTTCCCGACGAGAAGATTCTACCAAGATGCGTTGAAGCTTTGAGATTGCATAAGCAATCTCAAAGCATCGCCCTCGCAGGGCGAAAAAGAACGCCGTTTAGATGGGCTTTTTCCTCAGCCTGCTAGCGGAAGTTTGAGTTTGTTGCGATCGGACTGCACCAAAGCGTTGAGGCTCATAAGAAAACCATGGTGAGCCTTGGGCGACCCCCTGCCGACCCAGCAACTAGAGTTAATTGCCCAGCGCATCATTTCCGGAGCTGTTCGATCTTTAAAGGGGAAAGGCGTATGTGTGAATGGTTTCACTTTCGGCAAACTCAAGAGCCTATTCTTCTTTAAAAGTGTTTTATGGGATGGCAACGTTTTCAGCAACTCGTATGTGTGTCCGCGCCTGCAATAGAAGCGGGTATCTTTGCCGTTCGTTAGGAATAAATAGCCAGGTGTCTTTACATGACGGTCATAAGTGGCGCACTGTTTGAAAGTTTCATCAGTCAGCAACACATCTGGGGCCTTGCACTCGACGATATACAGAGGTCTCTCCTGCTCTCCGTCTTTTGTCGGATAGTAGCCAATAATATCCGCTCTTCCTTGGGCACCTTTCTTGAAGTGAGAAACGGACACTTCAGTCTCCATCAGAACGCCAGCGGGGTATCCGAGTTTCTTGGTGAGGTACATGATGAAGCTTTGCCGGACAGCTTCTTCTGGGGTCGCTGGGACTAAAATCTCCCGGCAATAATCCAAGTATGCCGTCTTTCCGTTTCGTTGATACTTCCTCTTCGGCTTGAACTTTG
>JBDRQZ010000363.1:0-3431 GCA_043826025.1 bacterium
CTCGTAGGTTGCCTGATCGTAAACAACCTCCCGCATGCTTCTGATTTCTTCCGGTCTGGTGATCTCTTTGGCCGGTGCGGCCATGCCGATGACCGCCGCCAGTAATAGCGTGACAGCGACCAAAGCAGGAATGCTTCTGCGAATCATCAGATTGTCTCCTTTCTGCGAAGATAATCTGCGAACCGGCAAAAAGTTCAGCGCTTTCTAACAAGAAGTAATAAACCGGACCGAACCGGTTCTGTCGCACGACCTTCCGCCCCTGGGCGAATTTTTGCGCCTCAATCCTATATTCAGAGGTGCTTGCTTAGCCGGGTGACCCTTCGTCGGTATCGGGTACTAAGTAACTTTCGGGACTCCGCGGCGACCGGGACCTCCCCCCAAAAAGCGGTTGCAGAACCGCAATCGACCGCGCAGTTTTAGCGGAATCCGAGTGTCGCGGCTCAGGCCGTGAGACTCCTAACCAGAGGTGAAAGAGGATGAAACTCAGACGCAAGGTTCTGATCGGGTTCGTGGTCCTGGCGCTGATGCTGTCAGTGGCGGGAGCATGGTCGATTTATGAACTGCAATCGATCAGCACGGCGGTGGGCGGACTGCTCGACGACAATTACAAAAGCATCGCCGCCTCCAAGATGATGCTTGAGGCGCTGGAGCGAGAGGACAGCGGTATCCTGCTGTTGATCCTCGGCAAGTGGAGCGAAGGGAGACAGATCGTGCAGGTGGCCGATAGCTTGTTTGCCGAGGGCTTTGGGATAGCCTCAAGCAACCTGACCATTCCCGGCGAAGCTGAATATGTCGCCGACATCGAGTCGAAATATGCAAGTTACAAGGCTGTCTGGCAGCGGCCCATTGTCGATACCGAGAAACAGGGGAATCTGAACTGGTACTTCGAGTCGATTCACGACTCTTTCTTATCGGTGAAGCTCTCGGTCAACGAGCTGATGACTCTCAACGACCGGACCATGTTCGAAACCGCTTTATCCCTGCGACAGAAAGCCAATCGCGCGATTATGCCCGGTATTGTCGCGATCCTCGCCGCATTGGTTTTCAGTCTGATGTTCAGCTACTTCGTCAATCTCTATGTTGTCGGGCCTGTCGTCAAAATCAACCAAGGGGTCAGAGACTTCGTTGCAGGCAAAGGCAATTTCGATCTGCAACTCGAGACCGATGATGAGTTGGCCGATCTTGCCGACTCGGTCCGTACCCTGACCGGCCGCATTGGCGCCAGTGGCGGCGGTGACAAGCAGTGAGATTCGAGATTGTTCTCCGCTATCTCGGCTTTGTGCTGATCATCAACGCCGCCTTCATGTTGCTTGCGGTGCTGGTCTCAGGCATCTACGGGGACAGCTCCCTGCGAGCGCTGCTCTACAGCGCCTTGATCACCATGCTGTTTGGCGTGTTCCCGTTGGTCTTTGTGCCTGCGGCCCGGAAGATCTCCAACAGCGAGGGTTTGGTAATCGTCGTCGGCGGCTGGTTGCTCTCCTGCCTCTTCGCGACCATGCCCTATGTGCTCTGGGGCGGTGAATTCGGTTTCACGAACGCCTGGTTCGAAAGTGTCTCCGGATTTACGACTACCGGTTCAACGATTCTGACTGACATTGAGGTGGTGCCCGCCGGACTGCTGTTCTGGCGTGCTGCGACCCACTGGCTCGGCGGCGTCGGTATCGTGTTGTTTGTGCTCTCCGTGTTGCCCGCGATGGGGTCGGTCGGCACGATCCTATACCGTACTGAGGTGTCCGGCCTGGCACAGGACAGTTTTCGCCAGAATGCCCGTGTCGCGTTGCGGATCATGATGACCGTCTATGTCGGCTTGACCTTAGTCGAAGTCATCGCGCTCATGCTCGCCGGGATGAACCTTTTCGACGCCGTGACGCACTCCTTTGCCACCATCGCGACCGGCGGTTTCTCGCCGAAAAACGCCAGTATCGCCTATTACAACAGCATCGGCATCGAGGTGATCCTGATCATTTTCATGGTTCTCTCCGGGGTTCACTTCGGCGTTCTGTATTCCCTGTTTGTCGAGCGGAGCGGCGCGATCTGGCGCTCAAGCGCAGTACGTTACTACATTTCTGCGCTGCTGCTGGTGATACTAATAATCACGATCGCCAATTACGGTGGCCCCTACACGAGTTGGTGGCGCTCTCTGCGCTTCTCTGCGTTTCAGGCAGTCTCGATAGGCACCTCCACCGGCTTCGCCAATGCGAACAGCTCCGTCTGGCCGGCTTTGTCCCAGTTGCTTCTGATGTTTTTGGCGCTGCAGTGCGCCTGCGCCGGCTCCACCTCCGGCGGGATAAAAGTCGACCGCTTCGTCATGGCCGGCAAAGCGATCAAGAAACAGCTAAAACTGCTGCGCTATCCTCACGCTGTGATCCGCGCCTGGATGGACGGCAAGAGTGTGGCGGACGAAGTTCTGAGCGCCGGCGTGCTCTATATCATTCTGTATCTGGGGATCGTCGCTGCTGGGGGATTGGCTCTGGCAATTCTCGGCGTCGACACCCTGGAGGCCTTCTCGGGAGTAATCGCCACCACCGGCAACGTCGGTCCCGGCCTCGGTGCAGTCGGCTCAGTCGGCAACTTCGCGCACATCCCTGCCGCCGGCAAGTGGATCCTCACCCTGACTATGCTCTTTGGTCGTTTGGAAATCTATGCTTTGACGATGATCTTTGTGCCATCGCTGTGGAGAATTCGCAGCGGTCTGTCGGATGATTGAACGACTTTCTTGCCGGGAAACAGCCCGGAAGCTCTCTGCAGAGCTTCCGGGCTATTTTGCTGTTTAGCCTGATCCAGCCTAGGGGCAATGCGGCGCAGGGCCGCTTGAGAAGATGTAGGCTATCACATACACTGCGTCCGTGATGTTCGCTATCGTGTCGCCATTGGCGTCCCCCTGACAAAGCGGCGTCGGCTCGGGCCCGGAAGAGAAAATGTAATTGATCAGAAACACCGCATCGGTAATGTTCTTGATCCCATCACTATTAGCATCGCCACAGTCACACCCTACGCCTTGACTCAGCCAGAAGCCTTCACGAACTCGAAATGTACTCGAGGAGCCGCCGCCGGTCGCGGTCTGGCCCGCGGTGCCGGCAAGTTTAAACGCCGGGGATGCTCCCAGGCTAGCGCCACCGCTGACTACCTGCCAATCGATCTGCTCGCCCGAGACCGGCGCATTGTCAGCCACAGCACTGCCACTTGAGGCGTTCGCCACAGCCAGCAACGCTGCCAGCGCTATTGTGAGAAGACTGTTCTTGAACATGGCGGCCTCTAATTCTTCTGCGCCGCGAGTCTCTCGACCAGCGCCTGTAGTTGCTGGATCTTACTCTCAAGCTCCTCGATCTTCGCGCTCTTTTCCCTGAGCTGGAGCGTCAACTCCTTAGCCGCCGCCAGCGCGATACCGGCTGGATCAATCGTCGAGATCGACTTGCCGTCGCTGCCGACAC
>JBDRQZ010000364.1:0-3184 GCA_043826025.1 bacterium
GGCGAAATCTGGATATATGAGGTGTCGAGCACGCTGCTATAGTCCGGCGTCGGCAACTCCGGCAGTGTCAGCTTTTCTCCGCAACTCCAGAGCAGCAGCGCCACGGTCGCAGACGTGATCAGGAGCAGAGTCACACCGCGCATCAGAAACTCACCCCCACACCTAGTTTCAACTGACGCGGCTCCAAAAAGCGGGTCGGGTTTTTCCAGAGCGGCAACTGGTAGCCCAGCGGCGGCAGCTCGAACAGGTTGCCTCCGGTCGGGATCGTGTCCCCCTCACGATACTCAACACCGGTCAACGGATTAATCAGCGTCGCATTCTTGTGGTCGAGCACATTCGTGCCCTCAAGATCGAAGGTCAGCGTGTACTTGCCGAGATGGTAGTACTTCTGGAATGAAAAGTCGAAGCCATTCCACCAGGGACCGATCTCCGAGTTTGTTTCGCCCGCCTGCTCATACACGAGGAAGCCGAAATCATCGGTACCCTCGACATAGGGCGTGTAGCGTTTGCCTGCCTGCCCCCAGAACTTCAGCGCCAGGTTCCAGTCGCGCGGCAGTTCCAGCCCGACAAATTCAAGATCGCGATCCTCCGGAGCGTTGATATTCAGCTTGGCGACAAACTGCCAGGGTTTGTCCCAGTCGAATGAAATCTCATTGTAGATCTCACCCTCGGAGCGGGTCTTCAGACCGCGCAGGATATCCCCCGGCAGCGAGCGCTCACCTTTGGCCTTGCTGAATGCCGCGTTGGCCGAAAGCTGCACGACATCGGATGCCTTGTGGATATACTCGATTTCCACACCCTGGCTGGTGGCATAGTCGAGGTTGAGATAGAGGAAATAGGTCTCATCGGGGAAGCGCGGATCTGGTGCGACTACGGTCGCGGCGATATAGTCCTGAATGTACTTGATGTAGCCGGAAATCCCGATCGCCGTCTTTTCATTCGGCAGATACTTCATGCCGACTTCGATATTGGTCACCTTTTCGAAATCAAGCGCGGGGTTGCCGAACAACTGGTAGGTCGCCTGCGAGGGCGCATACAGCTTGGCATAGAGATACTGCGGCGGAGGTTTGCGTGCAAAGCGGGAGTAGCTGCCAAACAGGGTCAGATTTCGCGTCAGCAGATTCGAAATGCCAAACCGGGGTGACAGTATCGTCCGTGCGCGTCGGCCAAAAATCTCGGTAGTCTCATTCTGGAATTGGTTGCGCAGCGTCTCGCTGATCGGTGACAGGCTGTCATTGGCAAGCGCATTTTCAGCGTAGAGGCCGGGGAACCAGAGATCGTAGCGCACCCCGAAATCGAACACCATCCCCTGAAGATTCAGATTGTTCTGAACGAACGCGCCGAACGTGGCGGGACTCGCCTTGTAGGCGTCGTAGTTGAGACCGAAACCAGATTCACCCAGCCACGGCTTGAAAATGTCGAGCACCTGAATGGTCTGCAACTCGGTTTCCAGACCAGCCTTGACATTGTAGTTCTGCTCTGCCTGAGTCTCGTAGGTGCCCTTCAGAGTGTAGTTTTCGATATAGTGGTCATACCAACTGTCTCCGTCGCCGGAATCCCAGAAACCATCGCCGCGCTCAATTGTGTAGTAGGAACTGTCCTCCGAAATTTCGAAAATGTCCGGTTCCTCATCGAGTGGTTCATCATACTCGGTCCAGTGTTTACCTTGTACGTCGGAATGCAGCGTGGTAAAAAATCGGGCCGCGGTCAGGGTGATCCGCTTCTCGAGCGAGAGTCGATAGTCGAGCGACAGCGTCTCCTGATTCGACTTCTGGGTGAAGGTGTTGTAGTTGTCGAGAATGCCCTCATACTCATAGGGGTAGCCATAAGAGAAATCGATGGTTCGCAGTCTGGTCTCCAGAATGCTGCGATCCTGATTGATCGTCGCCGCCGCAGAATAGGAGAAGGCCAATTTGACCAGCGGCGTCAGTTTCCAGCTCAGCTTGAACAGAGTCGAATAGTGGTTGTCGGCGCGCGGCGCCAGCGATGTGCCGGATAGCGTTGAGGAATACAGGTTCCGTGAGTAGGGCAGGTAGGTGTCAGTCAAAAGGAAGTTGCCGGACCAGAAAAAGTAAGTCTCGCCGGGCAGGCCGGCGCTTTTCACCAGCTTGGAAGTGAGCGGTTCGGGTCCTGAAAAGGTCAACTCCAGCAGATCGGAATTGAACCCGGAATTACCGAAAGGATGATCATTTTTATAGACAATCGAGCCGGCATAATCTTCGCGGCCCTCGCGAGTGATAATCTCTACTACACCTGAGGTCGCACCGCTAAACTCGGCATCCGCGCCGCCGGAATAGAGGTTCAATTCGCGTACCGTGTTGGCATTCAGTGAGTGGCCAAATCCTTTACGGATGAGCGGGTCTTCTATCGGCACCCCGTCAACCAGGAATCGCGTCTCATAGGTTCGGCCCCCGCGAATGTGCAGCTCCTCATCGATCTCGACAACGCCGGGCAGCTCTTTGAGAATATCGGTCAGGTCGCGGACCGGTCCGCGCTCTAGTTCGCGCGGCTCGATTGAGCGAATCGCGGCCGGCTTGGTCGGGTCCATCAGCGGTTTTTCACCATAGACTACGACTTCCGTGCCCAGGGGCAGAATGGTCTCCTCCAGCTCAAAATCGAGCGTCGTGGTCTCACCCGGATAGATCTCGACGGCGTAGTTTTTGACTTGCTTGAACCCGATGATGATCGCCTCGACCGTATAGCGGCCCGGCTTGATGCCGAACACGCTGTAGGTGCCGCCCTCATTCGAGGTCGCGCCCATCGCCAGCTCGTTGATTTTTACTACTGCACCCGGCACCGGTTCGCCATTATCGAGATTAGTAATCTTTCCCTGTAGCTTGCCCAGCTTGAAAACGCGATCCTGCCGCTCTCGCTCGGCCGGCTCCGGTGGCGGTTCGGTGGTTTTGAGGCGGAACTCCAGCGCCAGCGTCTGACCGGCTGCCACCCGTAGCCGCTTCATTTGGTCCGGTTTGTAGCCCTCGGCTCGCGCCTCCAGGTCATAAATGCCGCCCAGGATGCCGGTGAACTGGAAAAACCCATTTGCATCGGAGAGCACGATTTGTTCAAGGTTGAGGATCTCGACCTGCGCGCCAATCAGTGGTTGGCCGTTGTCGCGATCCAAAACGTAGCCCTCCAGAGTCGCGGCATGCGAGGTACCTCCCAGTAGCAAACAGAAAACGATTAT
>JBDRQZ010000365.1:0-2966 GCA_043826025.1 bacterium
CATAAAGGAAGGGAAGGCAGGCGCGTGTCGCGCCTCGCCTTCCCAGCTTTGCTTACCGGAACGTCTTATTTGCCCTTCCAGTCTTTCTCGTAGCGAGCTTCGCCGTTGATCTGGACCAGTTCCGCCGAGATCTCGAAGTACTCATACATCTGCTCGTCGGCAGCCTGCGCCGTCGAGGGCACATGCTCCTCGTAGTGAGTGATGAAGCCGTTTTCCCAGGTCAGTTCCTTGAGGTCCTTCTTCAGGTTGGGATCCTTGAAGAGGACCGAACCGGCCTTGCGGTTCACCTGGCTGGAATCAAACGCCCACTTGGCGATACCGATATTGTCATCCGACTCACGGGTGATCTTCAGCTTCAGACCGCGCGGAACGTTACTCGGCTTGCCATCCGCATCGTCGTGCGGCGTGAACAACTCATAGACGACCGTGTGGACTTTGTCGAACTTCTGTCCGTCAATCGTCAGTTCTACTTCTTGTGCCATTTCCATGACCTCCGAAAGGGTTATCTAACTTAACTTCTGTTTTCTCTCTCTTTCACCCCAACTGTCGCCTGAGACCGCCGGCGGTTCGGACTATTTCACTCCGACGCTGCCGGTGTCATCCTGCATCGCCTCCAGCTTGACGACGTACTGCTTGATCGGGGTCTTGGTGTTCAGTTCGCACTCAATCAGCATCTGCTGGTTTTCCAACATCGTTGCGTCAGCTACGACGTTGCAGGTAAAGCCGTTAATCACCTTATTGCGGTGCAGAAGACTCAGGAACTTGTTCAGATCGCCGTCGATCGTCTTCTTGAGCCGCTCGTCGAAGCCCTTGAATACCTGCTGGTTAAGGTAGTTGCGCATGACCTTGTAGATGTAGTCGTAGGTCCGCTTGATCGTGTAGTTGCGGAATTTCGGGTCCTTCGACAAGGTGTCGGCGCCCATCACGACCACATCGCCAACCTCGCCCTGCCAGTTCAAGAGACAGTTGACACCCTTCTCATTGAGCTTGGTGTTGGTCTTCTCAGTCAGCCGGAACTTGGTGAACTGCACCCCGCCGACCTTGCCATTGGCCTTGCCGGCAGTCGGCGCCTGAATCCCGACCTCATCATCGTTCTTGTACATCAACCCGGCGACCAGCGACGATGGCGGAATCCACATCGCATCCGGATCGAAGCGGCTCTCCGGCTTGTCGGCCTTGACGTAGTTGCCGAACACCGAAACGTACTGCTTGAAATCATCGTTGCCGCGCATGTCGTCGTAGCTCGGATCATCAAGCTCATCGGAGATCTCTTCATAGGTGTCGAAATGCTTGAAGTCGGTGACGATATGCAGCTTGTTCGGCAGTCCCATATCGCGGGCGATCGTGTCGACATCTTTCACCGAGCCCAGATAGCCGGGAACGCAACAAAGCGACCAGCAGTTGCGGATGTCGTAAACACTGAAATTGTCGTTGATCTGCTGGTTGACCCGCTCGAACTTCTCGCGATCGTTGGGGTCGGTCAAATCCTCGACTCCGACATTGGAGAAGAAGCAAAAGACCTCCGACTCCGGTGTGGCGCGGGCATTCTGGAAGAACAGATCGATGCCGCGATACGCCTGTTCCAGCGGACGGATTTCCCGATGGATCGACTTCATGTTGTCGGCGAGATTCTTCTCAACATCCTCAATCATCTTGTCGAGTTTGTCGGCGAACTCATCGGTGGTGATATCATCTTCAAGCAGATTCGACCACAGCTCCAGCCGCTGCTTGAGCTGTTTGCGCCGGCCGGCGAACTCGCCCGAGGTCAGAAACTTGTTGTAGGATTCATTATTGGGGTCGAGGAACTTGACGCCCTCAACATGCATCCCATCCTGAGATTTGAAATGCGAGAGGTGATCCTTGACAACCTTGTAGGTAGCTGCCGGGTCACCCAGTATCTCGGCTAATTCCTCTTTTTCCTTGACCTTTGCTTCCGCGGCAGGTTGCTGCACTTCTTTTTCTTCATCAGCCATGGGTATTCCTCGTCAGCGTTTTAGAGTTTGTCGATGTAAGATTTGACGGCCGCCAGAAATTCGGCTTTCTTCGCCGGATCGGCAAGCTGCTTTTTCAGCTTGGAGTTCGGTTTCTCCAGCAGATTCTTGAAATTGCGCAGCATCTCGGCCTCGTTGTACTTGCCCTCCAGGTACTCATTCTGCTGAATGATCTCCAGAGAACCGAAGTCCTTCATCGACTTGAATTGCAGATCCACCGTCTCCTCGGAGCCATCCTGCTTGTTGACAGTCACCTCTTTGGAGGGGTTGAAGTTGCTGAACACCTCTTTAAGGTTCTTACAGCGCACCAGTTCCGGCTCCTGCACCTCTTCCGAATTCAGCTTGGTCAGATAGACCATCTTGTTGGAGGGCAGCAAATCAATCGGAATCGAGTCGCTTTTGTCCTTGTACTCGGTTGTACCGATGTGGGGTTTGGCAATCTTGAATTGGTCGGCCATCTTGCCTCCTCAATCTATAGTTTTGCTATTTCAAACTCATTATCTGTAAGCCGCACCTCGAGGTCGGAACCCTCGGGGAAACGGCCATCTATGATACCCACCGAAAGCGGGTTGAGGATATCTTTCTCGATCAAACGCTGCAAGGGCCGCGCGCCCATCTCGAAATTGTAGCCGCGCTCGGCCAGCGCCTTTTTGGCCTCCGGCGAGCAGCGAATCGTTAATTTTTTGTCGGTCAGAATTTGCTCGACGACGCGCATCTGGATATCGACAATCACCGCGATCCCCACCTCGGTCAGCGGCCGGAAGATTATCCACTCTAGTCGGTTGAGAAACTCGGGCCGGAATTTCTGACGCAGGATAGCCATCATCTCGTCACGGTCGACCGGCTTTTCTTCGCGATATTGCTGAAGTATGTAGTCGGAGCCGAAATTGGAGGTCATGATAACGATCGTGTTGGTGAAATCGACTGTATTGCCCTGCCCATCGGTAAGCCGGCCATCATCGAGAAGCTGCAGCA
>JBDRQZ010000366.1:0-8743 GCA_043826025.1 bacterium
CAGCGAGCCGATGAAGAACAGCACATTGTAGTGGGCGCTGCCAAATACAACCTCACCCATCTCGGCAGCAATCGTCGCCGAGAATGTGCGGATCGAGTCGGTGAAACTGGCGGAAATGATCGCCGCGTTGCCGGAAGCCATCAGCACGATCATTGTCTCGCCGATCGCGCGACCAAAGCCAAGCACAATGCCGGCCGAGATCCCGGGAAGGGCCGCGGGCAAAACCATTCTGAACGAAACCTGCCAGGGCCGTGCGCCCAGCGCCAGTGCCGCCTCACGTAACGAATTGGGCACCGAAGTCAGCGCATCCTCCGCCACGGTGAAGATGATCGGGATGACGGTGATTCCCAGGGCGATTCCAGCAGTCAGGGCATTGAGCCGAAATGTCAGATTAAGTGACTCCTGGATGATCGTCGCCAGGACGATTAGCGCGAAAAATCCGAGCACCACCGAGGGAATCCCGGCGAGCAACTCGATTGTTGGCTTGACGATTTCCCGCAGTCGTCGCGAGGCAAACTCCGAGGAGTAAATCGCAGCGCCGACTCCGAGCGGCACTGCGAAGATCATCGCGATCAGCGCAGCCTTGATCGTGCCGATCAGAAGCGGCAAGAGCGAGTACTTGGGCACATCGGAGTTCGGCTGCCAGGACCACTTCGGCGGCTTGTCCTCATAATACTGTTGCTGAAAAACCATCTTGTCGATGCTGGCTTCTTCCTGCACCTCGGGGTCGGTGAAAATCGGGAGACTCTCCTTGAAGACGAACACGAAGATCAGGACGATCACGATCAGGGCTGCCAGAGCATTAACCGCGATGAACTTCTCGCCGATAAACTCGGCCAGTTTCGATTTCGGTTTGAATTTGTATTCCACCAGAGTGTCCCAAACCAAATGTGAGCAGCAGAGGCGGGCGTTGCCGCCCGCGCCTGCCGACACACTTTTAGTCTTCCTTATTGCACCATGTTCGCTTTGGCCAGCGAGTCAGGCAACGGCACGTAGTCCACGGAGGCCGCAACTTTTTGACCCTCAGCCGAGAGCGCCCAATTGACCAGGTTCTTCAGTTCGCCGGTCGGCTTGCCATTGAAGAACCAGTAGAGTTCCCGCGAAATCGGGTAGCTGCCATTGGAGACAGATTCCACCGAAGGAGTAATGGCCGGCGACTCGGCATCCTTCTTCACGTTAGCGAACTTTACACCCTGCGCCCAGGCAATCCCGCCATAACCGATTCCCGACGGGTCCTTGGCGACCGCGTTGACGACGGCAGCGGTGCCGGGCAGAGTCTGGGTTTCGTCGGCGTAATCCTCTTCATTAAGTACGTGCTCTTTGAAGAAGGCGTAGGTGCCGGAGTTGTTCTCGCGGCCATAGAGGATGATCTGCTTGTCGGGACCACCCAGATCGCTCCAGTTGGTAGTCACGCCGGTGTAGATATCCTTGAGCTGCGCCAGCGTGAATTCGGCGACCGGATTCTCTTCGTGCAGGAACACGGCAATACCGTCAAGCGCCACTGCAATCCGGTAAGGCTCGATTCCGGCCTTCTCCGCCAGCTTGTATTCCTTATCCTTCATTGGCCGCGAAGCTTCACAGACATCAGTGGTGCCATTGAGCAGCGCGGCAATGCCGGTGCCTGAGCCACCACCCGAGACCTGAATCGCAACCTCGGGATGAAGTTTCATGTATTCCTCGGCCCAACGCTGACCGAGACGAACCAAAGTGTCGGAACCCTTGACCGAGATCTGCGTGCCGGCGATAATCGAGCCGGCGATCAGACACAGGGCAAAGCTGAGTGCGAGTAGTTTCTTCATCACTACCTCCAGTTTACTTAAGAGTTTAACCTCTCATGCCTCTACTATCAACATCATGATTGTTAGGAATTGGTTATAGTTCAATCATTCCTCGTGGATTACTTGAATTTGAGCTGCAAATCGACTTGCAACCGTTGAAAACCGCTCTCCGCCTTGTCCAGCCCGATCTTGTTGTCGAAGAAGGTGACATCGAAAGTCGCATTCTTGGCAACCTGCAGCGATCCGCCGATCTCATGCCCCTTGGCATCGGTGCCGCCGCCCCTGAAATCGGAATCGGTGAAGAGCCCGACTACGGCGTCCGCCTCGAGTTGGCGATAAATATACCGGAACGATACGCTCCCCGGCTTGCTGGTCTTGCCGGCCCGGATGCCGACCAACCAGCCTGTATTCAGGCTGTCGGCGGCGGTGTTGTTGACAAAATCAGCCATCAGCGTCACCGGAAACTTCGGAAATTCATGGGTGATTTCAACATACCCCTCGACCAGCTCATAATCATTGAGATATTGACCAAGCGTGTCGATCGAGTTGCCAAAAGCATCCTCGGCATCGAAGAAGGTCGGGAATCCGGCAACATTCACGTAGTTGAAGAAAGCTCCGCCAAAAGCGAGCTTGGTCTTGCCCTCAGCTAGCGGCAGAGTTAATACTCCCTGCGCAGCGCCCAGCCAGGAATCCTTGCCCTTGGAGCGCTCTTCGATCCAGAGGCCCGCGCCGATCAACTCCAGTTCGGCTCCCGGCCATTTCGCCTGATAGTTGGCCACGCCGCCTTCCGGAGTGAAATCGCTGTCCCAGATCAGCTCGGAGCTGCCTGGTTTGAAAAAGGGATTGTGAAACTTGCCGCCGACCAGAGTCAGTCCCGGTGTGGGGACCGGCGTGATTTCGAAAAAGGCCAGATCGAGGCCGATGCGCTTGGTCGAAAAAGCATCGCCGAGCGTCTGGTTCGTGGAAACAGGATCCTCAGAACCGGTCGCCAACTGCACTGTGGCGTTGATCTGTTCCGAGACCTTTCCCAAAACCGCCACCCGCGCCCGCAGCCGCTGCCGATGGCGAGCGTCATCACCTTCAGATTTCAGCATTTCGTGGCGATATCGTAAATCGCCTTTGACCGAGATATTCTGCCACCAGTCGGAGGCGGAAGCGGTCACAGTCAGAATGGCTGTCAAAGCAGCCACGATTAGAGTTCTCTTCACCTGTCTTTATTCTCCTGCTTGTCGCTACGACCATTTCTTACGCGCATTGCGGTCGTAACAAGTCTTTACAGTTAATCACGCCCTAGAATCAGGAAATCCTGTGGTTCAGCACCTCCTTGATAGCCGCCTGCAGTAGTATTCTGATTGTTACCCTAGATTCACGCGCCATTGCCAACTTCCTTGTCATTCGAAACGTGACTGCTGTCACGATCTTTGATGATGTTACCCGCGGAATGTTAGCGATTCGTTACGATTCGGTAAGGTTAGAATTAATTGTGAAGAATCGGTTAGATTTTTACAGGACGACCCCGGGCTGTTACGTTAAGCAGCTCTACCGCAACGGGATAGTGATAGTGAAGGTACTGCCTTTGTCAAGCTCGCTGGAGACCGAAATAGTGCCGCGATGGGCAATAACAATGTGCTTGGCAATCGCCAACCCCAAGCCGGTGCCACCCAGCTCACGACTGCGAGCGCGATCAACCCGATAGAAGCGTTCAAAGATGCGGGGCTGATGCTGGGAAGCGATGCCGGGACCCTGGTCGATCACCTCGATTTTAATCGCAGATTCTTCCCGATAGGCTCGCACCAACACCATTTTGCCGGAGCTGCTGTACTTCACCGCATTGTCGATCAGGTTGACGATTGCTTGCTCCAAAAGTGGAGCGTTCACTTTGGTGGTAAGATCGGCGGGACACTCCAGGTGCACCTCGACAGTATGGGCATCGGCCTGCACGGCACAGGCGCCGATTGCCGATTCCAGCAGATTAGCGATTGGGATACTTGTCAGCGGCAGGCCGTTGCTCTCCGCTTCCTGTTCGATCCGAGAAAGGCTGAGCAGGTCCTCGATAATCGAATCGAGCCGCTCGCTGTGTTTATCGATAATCGCCAGGAAGCGTCGGACCTCATTGAGGTCCTGGAAATCACTGTCCATCAGGGTCTCGACAAAGCCTTTGATTGAGGTGATCGGCGTCTTGAGTTCATGGGAGACATTCGCGACAAAATCGCGTCGCACTTTTTCCAGCCGCCGCAGTCTGGTGATATCCGCCAGCACCACCAGCACACCGATATTGCGACCGGCGGTGTCATGCAGCGCAGTGCCATGACCCTGAACGTGGCGCTCCTCCGCTTCGCGGAACAGTAACTCCCGCTCGACCGGCTCCTTGCTGGCCAGCGCATCGGTAATCAGCCGTCGTAAGCTGCCGCTGCGGACGATTTCATGAATCGGTCGGCCATTAGCTTCGTCGCGCTTGGCGCCCAGCAGTTCTGCGGCCGCACGATTGAGGGAAATCAGACGCTCATCCGTGTCGACCGCGATCACTCCCTCCGACATCGAGGTGAGGATCGCCTGCTGCAAACCATGCTGATCGGTGATCTGCTTGATGCGGGCATCGAGATCGGTCGCCATCTTGTTCATCGCCTCCGCCAGACTGGCCAACTCGATAGTGTCCTCAAGAACGATCCTGCGGTCAAATTGACCGCGGGCGAACCGCACTGCGCCGCGCATCAACCGCTGCAGAGGCTTGCTGGCGCGCCGCGCGACCAGAAAATTGAAGAAGGCCGCGAGTACCAGGATGGCGATCCCGGCCATGATGACCTTGCCCCGGAAATAGGCCAGCTCTTTGTCAATTGCGGATGAGAGGATGGAGGTCCTGACCACGGCGACTGTCTCGCCATCGACCTGCAGCGGAATCGCAACATACATCAGATAAGCGCCCAGAGTGGCGGAGAACCGCTGCGAACTACCGACGCGACCCTGCAATGCGGTTTTGATTTCCGGCCGCGTGGCATGGTTGTCCATCGTGCTCTGGTCCTCTTCCGAATCGCCGATTACCACGCCGTTCTTGAGGATAATGGTGATCCGCATCTCGGCGGCTTTGCCGAGCTGGCTGCAGAGCGAGTCGACGGCGACAGTATCGCCGGCGATCAGCAGCTGCTTGAATTGATCTTCGATTAGGTGTGCGCGGGCGGTGAGATCGTTTTCGATCTCGCCCAGATTGAAGTTCTTGAAAGTTGTGGAGGTGTACCAGGCGATCACCGCCAGGGCAGCTAGCGTGATAATCATAAATGAGGGATATAGCTGCCAAAGCAGTCTGCGCCTCGCCATAGTCACTCCTGAAAGCGGTAGCCGACGCCGCGCACAGTCTCAATATACTTGCCGGCGCTGCCCAGTCGCTTGCGCAGCCCGACAATCTGCACATCGATCGAGCGATCGGTCACCACAGTCTCTTCCTCACGAATACCATCGACGATCTGATAACGGGTGAAAACCCAGCCCGGTCGACTGGCCAGAAAGTGCAGCACCCGGAACTGGGTCGGGGTCAGATCGATCCGTTTGTTTTTTACCAGCACCTCGTGACGGCCGGGATGAATTACGACATCGTGCACTTTGACAGTCTCCAATCCGGTTCGCGGCTGTGTCTTGCGCCTGAGGACAGTGCGAATCCGCGCCACTAGTACTCTGGGCGAGAAGGGCTTAGTGAGATAGTCATCGGCGCCGATTTCGAGCCCGGTGACAATGTCGCTTTCCTCACCTTTGGCGGAGAGAATGATTATCGGCAGTTGCTGGGTTTTCGGGTCATTCTTGAGCAGCCGGCAAACGTCGATTCCCGAGAGTCCGGGCAACATCAGATCGAGCACGATCAAATCAGGCAGATTGCCGCGAGCCAGTTCCAGGCCCTTCTCACCGGACATCGCCGCCGCCACCTGGTAACCCTCTTTCGCCACGGTATGCTTGATCAGTTCAAGGATATCTTCCTCATCCTCGATTATGAGCACGTTTTCATTAGCCACCTTGATACGCTCTCCTTCCCAGGTTGGCTATCGCCAAGCTATATTTTTAAACAGCTTTCCTCAAGTGAAACCATGCACCGGAAAACCGCAGTCGGCGACTTGCCGGGCTCCTCGATAGAGGGCGCACGAACCTCACCGCTACTCCAATTATTGAAACTTTGTTAGGATTCGATGATCCCGCAGTTAGGATTGTGTGTGTGGATATCGCCACACTGCCACCAGCCTAACTGAAATCTCTTTCTCTTCTAACCTGAGCCTAATGGTCCTCTAACAGTGGAAGTCGTTACTCCTACACAGTTAACGTGCGCTCTTACTTAAGAGCAGGGTGAGAGTTTCACAGGTTTAGGCGATCCTTGCTGGAGGTCAAGCTGTATGGTGAAGACAGGGAAGTCGATGAGCATCTTGCTGCTCATCTTGTTTAGCGTCCTGACAATTCCATTCCACTCGCTGCAGGCAGCCGACAAGGGCGGTGTGGTCAGCGGCAAACTGGTTGACGCCGAGACCGGTGAGTCGGTGATCGGCGCGGCAGTGCAGGTCGACGGTACGACAATCGGTTGCACTAGCGATATCGACGGCAATTTCATTATTCGTAATGTGCCGGTCGGGCAGCAGACGCTGATCGTCCAGTGCATCGGTTATGCTAAGACCAGGATCGAGGAGCTCAAGATCGTCAAGGGTGAGTCGACTGAGATCAATCTCAGCCTGACCCGCAAAGTCCTCGATGCCGGCATCATCGTCGAGGTGACCGCCGAGGCGTTGCAGAACAATGAAGCCTCACTTTTGCGTGAGCGTCAGCTCTCCAATGTGGTCAGTGATGCGATCTCGGCGGAGGCGATTTCCCGCTCCGGCAGCGGTGATGCGGCTTCGGCGATCAAGAAGGTCACCGGCGTATCAGTCGTCGGCGGCAAGTATGTCTTCGTGCGCGGCCTGGGTGACAGATATGTCAACACCAAGCTCAATGGCAGCGCCTTGCCCTCCGCCGACCCGGAGAAGCAGGCTTTCCCGATGGATATGATCCCGGCCGGGCTGCTGGACAAGATCGTGGTCAAGAAAGCCTTCACACCCGATATGTCGGCAGATTTCGCCGGTGGCAGCGTCAACATCGGCACCAAGGAGTTGCCGGGCCGCCGGGTGCTGGAGTTTTCCAGTTCGCTGGGTTACAATTCGCAGGTCAATCTGAATAATGATTTCCTGACCTACAGCGGTGGCAATCCCAGTTTCCTCTGGCTGGGAGATGATCAGGCACACCGGGAATTGCCCGGGCTGATTAGCGATCTGAGCATCGAGATCCCGACTCCCAATGCGGCCCGGCGCGACTCAACCAAGGCGCTGTTTCTGGATGAGGTCTCCAAAGCCTTCTCCGATGAGATGGCGCCTTCCCGACACCAAGCGCCGCTGGATCAGTCCTACAAGCTCTCATACGGGGATGTCTACTCGGTCTGGGACAGAAATCTTTCCCTGATCGCCAGTCTCTCCTACAAACGCAGCTTCTCCTACTATGAAAACGGTACGGTCGCGCGCTGGGATCGGGCGGCTGCGAACGTCATGGATGACCAGTTGAATCTCTCCGACACGCAGGGCAAAGATGAAGTCCTCTGGGGCGGCATGGTCAATTTGCGCCTGCCGCTCTCGACCCGCAACAAACTGGTGCTCGATTACATGTACACGCGCAGTTCCGAAGATGAGTCGCGCTACATGGTCGGGCGTTTCGATGAAGCGCTGGCGGAAGAAAGCATGTGGGAGACCCGCGTCCTGCGTTTCGTCGAGCGCGGTACCGGCAGCCTGCAATTGTCGGGTGAGCACAAGCTGGGCGCCCAGGACAACTCAATGCAGCTTGACTGGCACATCTCCGGAGCCGATGTCAGCCAGGATGAGCCTGATCTCAGATACTTCTCGAACGATTATCGCGAACTGATCTTTGGTGATTTTGTCGATACGACATACAACATTCAGCGAAATCAGTACCGGATTCCGACCCGCATCTGGCGCGGCCTGACCGAGAGCAATCGCGAAGGTATGGTCAACTTCTCGGTGCCATTCAGGCAGTGGTCGGGGCGCCCGGCGAAAGTCAAGCTCGGTAGCGGTTTCATGCGCAAGAAGCGGGATTTCTGGGAGCGCAGATTCCAAATCGAACGTGACCAGGGCTCGCTGTACTGGGGTGATGTCAACGCTTATGTCGCTGACAGCAGTATGGGAATCAAAGAGGTCCGCAACGGGCAGTACATTTTCAACAACTACATCTTTGAGAATGACGATGCCAACTCGGCTTACAATTCCTGGCAAGAGATCGCCTCGGCTTACTTGATGGTCGAGTTGCCGCTCTTAGAGCGTCTGCAGGCGGTCACCGGCGCGCGCTATGAGCGCACCCTCATGCAGACCACCGGCGCCGACCGTACCGGCTCCATTTCCGAAAAGGATCTGCTGCCTGCGCTGGGTCTGGTTTACAAACTGACCGACCGGATCAACCTCCGCGCCTCTTATGGCAAGACTCTGGCGCGGCCCTCGTTGCGTGAGTTTGCGCCTTTTTCCTCATCCTCCTATTCGCAAGGTTATCTCTTCGTTGGCAACACCGAGCTGAGGCGCAGCCTGATCGACAACTATGATCTCCGCTTCGAGATTTTCCCGCGCACCGGCGAGTTGGCGGCCGTGAGTTTCTTCGTTAGAGAATTCGAGGACCCGATTGAGCAGGCGATGTACAACAGCAACAACTGGGTGCAATTCCAAAACACCGATAAGGCGAGCATGTATGGCGCCGAATTCGAGTTGCGCAGACGCCTCGATCTGCTGCCCGGGGAGTTCAGAAACCTCTACTTCAGCGGCAACCTGACGCTGCTCCACACCGAAGTGAGAATTCCCGCTCTCGATCTGGCAGTGCGACGCTTCTACGATCCGGAGGCCCCCGATACGCGAGCGATGCAGGGTCAGCCGGAGTACATGCTCAACACGAATCTGGAATACAGCAACGCC
>JBDRQZ010000367.1:0-2014 GCA_043826025.1 bacterium
TTCGAAAAGTATGAGAGTAAGCGCAAGTAGCGATGTTTAGTATACTCAAACGAATCAGACGGGCGTTGCGACGCCGACTGCGGGGCGACGCGCGCTGGCATGAATTGCAGCCGCCGGCCAGACGCTTCTGGATAATTCTGGCGACTTTGTCCGCGATTCTCTTTTCCGCCTTCCTCTTCCCGGTAGCACAACTTTTCATTCTGCCGTCGGCGCCCAAGGTCGGCGATGTGGCGGATGACGACATCATCGCGCCTTTTGATTTTCCGGTGCTCAAAAGCGATGAGGAGCTGGAGCGCGAGCGGCAGGAAGTAGTAGAGCAGCTACCGGCGGTGCTGCTTTTCGACCAGAGCGTTGTCGATTCGGTTATCGCCACCGAACGTCGCCTGGTGCGCATGACCGATTCCCTGCGTCATCGCGACAGCCGGGCCGGGCGCATTGCCGAAAAACTGCGGCTCTTTTTCCCCGAGATATCGAAAACCGCTTTGACTCGCTTGGCTCAGGTCGATAGCCTGCGTGAGGCCGACGCGCTCTTGCGCGGCGTCCTCCAGGAGCGCTACTATGTCGGGATCGCGCCCGACTCCGAGTTGGTGCCGCAGGAATATCGGCGTGTCGTGGTGCGTAAGCCGGCAGCGGAATTCCCCTTCGCGGCGGATTTGGTGCTCGGTCTCGAAGCCGCCCAGACGATGGTGCGCGACGATTTCGCTGGACAAATTCTGGCGGATTCTTCCGAGGCGGCATTCCTCGGTGATATCGCCGCGACGCTGCTCAAACCGAATCTGGAGTTCTCACTACTGGAAACCGAGCGCAAGCGGGAGTTGGCGCTCGGCGCAATTCAACCGGAGGAAGTGGAATTCAAGGCCGGGCAGCGACTGATCGCCAAAAATCAACGAATCACCGAAGCGCACAAGAAGTGGCTGACGGCGATGGCGCAGTTTCGCTCCGGCGAGGGTCTGGAAGCCGGGTTCTGGCAGTACCTGCTGCCGATTCTCGCCCGGCTCGCATTTATCGCCTTTATTTATCTGACCTTCCTGGCACTTTTCTGTCAATTCCAGGGCCGCGCCGAATTCCGGGTCAGTCGCATCGCGCCTCTACTACTGATCTTTGTCGCGACTCTGCTGGTGATCTATCTCGGCAGTCAGGAATGGGGATTCTCAACCTACCTGCTACCGACCGCAGCCGGTATCCTGCTGGCCGTAATTCTCTTTGACTTGCGGATCGGCATTCTGGTGACCATGTCGATGGCTTTGCTCCTCGGCATTCTCTTCAATTTTAACTTCGAAATTGCGCTCTTCACGATGATCGCGGGCGTGACCGTTTCTTTCTCGATGCGCACGGTGCAGAAACGCTCCGACTACTATCGCGCGACGGTCTACCTGATTGCCGCACTGGTGCTCTCCACCTTTGTGCTCGAATCGCTCAAGTTTACGCCCTCCGAGGAAATCTGGCGGCAGTGCGGTTTCGCCGCCGGCAATGCGGTGATCTCCACGATCCTGGCGATGGTGCTGCTGCCGATCTTTGAGTTCCTTTTCTCCTTCACCACCGATTTTACCCTTCTGGAGCTCTCCGACCTTAATCGGCCGCTGCTGAAACGACTGGCGCTGGAGGCGCCCGGTACCTATCAGCACTCACTGGTGGTCGGTAATCTGGCGGAGTCTGCCGCCAAGGAGATCGGCGCTAACCCGCTGTTGGCACGCGTGGGAGCTTATTACCACGACATCGGCAAGATCGCGATCTCGGAATACTTCATCGAGAACCAGTTCGGTATCAAGAGCAAGCATGATGAGTTGGCGCCCTCGATGTCGGCATTGGTCATCGGCTCCCATGTCAAGCGCGGTGTCGAGTTGGCGGAGGAATCAAATTTGCCTGACCGTATCATCGATTTCATCGAGGAGCACCATGGCACCTCGACGATGACTTTCTTCTACCACAAGGCGAAAGAGCAGTCCGAGGGCGATACCGAGGTGCCGGAGGCCGAGTATCGCTATCCCGGCCCGCGGCCGCGCTCCAAAGAGAC
>JBDRQZ010000368.1:0-11597 GCA_043826025.1 bacterium
CTGGCGGCAATCCTGCGAACAGGAGGCGCCAGAAGGTTCTGTCAAGTTACGCAGTGAATTGTCGATCTGTTGACCCAGCATTGCCGGAACGCGAAAGAGCAGAGCTGTTTGGCGAGTATTATGGCGACAGTCCGGAGGCAAAAGTCGTCCAAAATGTCCAGACTGCCGACAGCTTTGGGCAGTCTCAAGTTGTTACCGGGCAAATATTTAAGTGCTCAAGCCGGTTCCCGCTGTCGAGATTGTGGACATTTGATGCCATAATATCGACCACGTTGGTCTTTTTTCTATTAGATTGAAACGATTACACGATAATAGGTTGCGACAAATTTACTGCTTCGGGCATGATAATTGCTTAAAAAGTGCACAGTGAAGTATGTCGACCAAAAACCATTCTAAGAGGATCTGCTATGAAACGTCTACTGCTACTCAGTTTCGCCTTGGTGTTGCTGATCGGTACCGGGGCGAGCGCCTTCCCACTGTTGTTTGATGTCTGGACCTTCAGTCCTGATCCGACCTACGCTCCGCCGACTTTGCTGGGCCAGATTTCGGCATACACGGGCACCGAAAGCCATGCCGACAACTACAATTACTATTCCGCATCTGGGCATCCGATCAATGGTCCGACCCCAACTGCGTACATGACTCAGTTCTGGCTCTACTTCAATACCAACACCCAGACAATGTCGTTCAATCTTATCCACAATGTGGATAATGGCGGTGGTAACTATTGGAATGACATCACGATGAACCTCTATTTCTACGACATGGACTATGGCGTGATCCTGCAGGACGACAATTCCGAGTCGGCCGGCGGCTTCACCGATTGGGGCGGCGGCTATATGTGGGCTGATTTCTCTTACATCCTCAACACCGATGGCGGCGTAGTTGGTTTCGATCCCTGGAACTGCTGCGACTGGTCGATCGGTATTACTCCCCTGGCCGTTGGCGACATCTACCAAATCGGCTTCGCGTCTGGAGATGGCGGATATCTCACTGGCTGGCAAGCAGATCCAAACTTCTACTGCCCGCCGGAAGAGTATCCGGGACCGGGATTCATGATCACGCCTCATTGCGAGATTCCCGAGCCGGGTACGCTGATGCTTCTGGGCAGCGGCCTCCTGATGGCCGGAGCCTTTTTGCGCCGCAGAAAATAGGCTGGCGCTACAAACTGCAAGTTTGCAGAGGCGGTTCCGCTTGAGGAGCCGCCTTCTTTTTTGGGGTAAATCTGTCACTACACTAGCGGTCATGTTAAGAAAACCGACACCAGCAAGGCTTACTAATTGACTGATTGACAGTCCGTTAACAATCATCGTCGACGATAATTGTCGATTATTCGGACAGCTCAGCCAGGGATGCAGGGTTACTCCGAGTTGTGTGTAGCCCTGATAAGCCACTATCAGTCAACTTGTTAAGACACTAGTTCCGGCTTTGGCACAGCGCTTGCTCAAAGTTAGACATGTTAGGTACATTTTGTTTTAAACCCACATAGGGAGACGTAATGAAGCAGATTTTGACACTCGCGTTGGTTGCGGTGATGCTGCTCTCCTCCGGTGCGTTCGCTTTCCCGAACCTGTTCGATGTTTGGGTCAATGACGGCGGCGGTCCGACCTGGCTGGGCCAGATCTCGGCTTACACCGGCAGCGAGAGCCACGCCGCAAACTACGGTTACTCCTCTGCCTCAGGCCATCCGGTGAATGGCCCCACGCCGCTTGAGTATCAGAGTCAGGCCTGGTTGTATCACAACACCAGCAACGACACCTACTCCTTCAACATCATCCACAATAAGGATGGTGGCGGCGGCAACTACTGGAGTGCGATCACCATGAACCTCTTCTTTGGCGGCATGAATTATGGCGTCATTCTTCAGGACGACGATCCCGAAAACCAGGGCCAGGGCGGCTTCCAGGACCAGGGCGGCGGTTTGCTGTGGGCTGATTTTGCCTACAAAGACAACTCCGACGGTGGCGTGATCGGTATCGATCCCTTCGATTGTTGCGACTGGTGGATCGGTATCGAGCCGCTGGCTTTCGGTGACATACAGGAGTTCGGCTTTGCCTCAGGCGACGGCAACTATGTCAGCGCCTGGGAGAGCTTGTATGACCTGCCGACCGGCCTCGGACCGAATGATATCTATCGCGGCGCAGACGAGTCGTATCCTTATTTCAAGATCACCCCGCACTGCGAGGTTCCCGAGCCGGGTACGCTGATGCTGCTTGGTATGGGCTTGCTCACTGCCGGTGGTGTGTTGCGTCGTCGCAACAAGTAAGAGCGCTCAAGCGCAGAAGAACTTCGATTAGTGAAGTGATTAGAAGCGGCTCCCATTCGGGAGTCGCTTTTCATTTCCAAACATTGGCCGGTATCGGCGGGACACTATCTCGGCGACTACCTCAGACCGGCTCGCGGGTGCAGTTCATCACTTCCTGCATCACTTTGCTGAACTCCTGCACACCGAACGGTTTGCTGATCCTGCCGCAAAAACCGTAATCTCGGAAGTCGGCCATGACCTGATCGGTCGAGTAACCGCTGGAGACAATCGCTCTGACTTCTGGATCGATCTCCCGCAATCGCTCGATTGTTTCGCGACCTCCCAGGCCGCCGGGAATCGTCAGATCGAGAATCACGGCCGCATATGGTTCGCCGAGGGAGAGTGCCTCCTGATAGAGTCTGATCCCCTCGCCTCCCTCTGTCGCGACTTCGACCTCATAACCCAGTCTGGTGAGAATCGCCCCGGCGAGTCGTCGCACCGAGTCTTCATCATCAACAACCAGCACTTTGCCGGAACCGGACATCAGCTCATCCTTGCCGCCCCTCACTGCGACGCGTTTCTCACTCTGGATTGCAGGAAGATGAATGGTAAATGTGGTGCCTTCGCCGACCTCCGAAGCGACTGCAATGTGGCCTTGGTGCTTCTTAATAATCGAGTAGACACTGGCCAGTCCGAGACCGTTGCCCTTTTGCTTTGTGGTGAAGAAGGGGTCGAAGACCTTGCCCAGATGTTTAGGAGAAATGCCAACTCCCTGATCGGCGACTATCACTCTGACATATGCGCCCCCATCGAGCGAGAGTGTGTTGGCGCTCGTCAGTGTGACATTTTCGGCACTGATCTTGATCGTACCCCCCTCCGGCATTGCCTGATCGGCATTGATAAGCAAGTTATTAATGACCTGGCTCAGTTGACCGGTGTCCGCATTGACCATCGCCAGATTCTTGGGCAATTCGTACACGCACTTGACGTTGGAGCCACGCAGGCTGAATCCGGCGGTCTCCCGGATGATCTCGCCAATCGAAGTTGCTTCCAGAATCGGCGCGCCGCCTTTGGCGAAGGTGAGCAATTGCGCGGTCAATTGCACCGCGCGGGCCGAGGCGTTTTCGGCCTCATCAAGACAATGCTCAACCTCAGAGTTCTCCTCGACCTCCAGTTTCGCCAGTGAGATATTACCCATAATCGCCGTCAGAATGTTGTTGAAGTCATGGGCAATACCGCCGGCCAGGAGCCCCACCGACTCAAGTTTGTCGGCTTTGGCCAATTCTCTCTGCATCTGCACCCGCTCAGTGATGTCCTGGTTGGCGCCATAGGTCTTGATGGTGTTGCCCGCGCTATCTTTGACCACATTAAAGCGCACGGCGATGTGACCGACTTCCCCGTCGGCGTAGACGATACGGTGCTCGATTTGACGACTGAACTTGGGATCATCCGTCTCCATCGCCAGGCTCATCTCTCTGGCTACGGTGCCGGCGTCATCCGGATGCAGGAACCGTTCGACATAGCGTTCCGGCGACATCTTGTACCCGCCCTCCGCCTCGGCGGTGGTGCGGAAGATCGCATAGAACCCGTCATTGAAGGTGAACATGTTTTCCGCGACGTCATACTCCCAGTGACCCAGCTTGGCTATCTTCATCGCGTTGGAGAGTTTTGCTTCACTCTCTCGGATCGCCTCCTCAGCCCGTTTGCGTTCAGTGATGTCAAAGACTATTCCCCGGAGACCTACCGACTTGTCTTCGACAAGCTTCTGTCGGCTGTGGATGAAGATCGGGAATCTTGTACCATCTTTGCGAATCGCCACATACTCATGACCTCCGGTTTCATTACCCGCCAAGATCTGCCGCATTGACTCGCCTGCCTCTTCGCGGCACTCCGGCGCAACCACATCCAACGCCAAAAGACCCGACTCGAAATCCGCCCTGGTGTAGCCCATCTTCTCGAAAGCAAGCTCATTAACGTAGGTGAGGCGGCCCTCAAGATCGGTTTCAAACACGATTTGGGGAAGAGAATCGGCCAAATCTCTGAACTTCTCCTCACTTTCCCTCAGAGCTTCTTCATACTCTTGGCGCTCGGTGAAGTCGTGAGTGATGCCGAGAATCTCGCGAGCCTTACCGGACTCATCGATCAGGGGCACGCAGGTAATGCTAAGGCTCCGGAGGCCGATGTCGGGTATCGCAACATTGACTTCGACTGAGCAGGTCTGCCCGGTATCGCGTGCTTCCCGGAGCGCCGGCAGATAGGGCTCGCACATCTCAGTCGGCCAGATCTCATCATCGCGTTTCCCCCTGAAATAGGCCGCCGGACGCCCGGTGAGCTTGCGAGTCGCCTCGTTGATATAGCGAATTCTCAAATCGTGATCGTAGATCACGACGACATCCGGGATGTTTTCCAGCGCTCGCATTAACCTTTCTTCGCTCTCCCGCAGCGCCTCCTCCGCCCGCTTGCGCCCGGTGATATCTCGGTCGACGCCGCGATAGCCGATGAGGTCCCCCTCATCATCGAGCAAAGGAACGCCACTGGTCAGTAGGCAAACTTGTCGACCATCCTTGCACAGATTCCAATTCTCCAGGTCGCGAATCGACTCTCTGTTCTGCGCGATTTTCATAAACAACTTGCCGACGCGGTCTGCCTCTTCCGGCGGCATCAGTTCGAAGGGACTCCTGCCGAGCAACTCGTCAGCAGTGTAGCCCAAAACCGACTCGACATTCTCGGAGACAAAGGTGTAGATACCGTTGGCATCCACCTCCCAGACCCAGTCCGACATACTCTCGACCATGTGCCGGAACCGATCTTCACTCTCTGCCAATGCCGCTACTGCCTGCCTGCGGTCCGTGATATCATCGAAGACGGTTGCGAATCTGCCCTTTGTTGGGCAGAAGGCTAACACTGAGTACGATCTCGCCAGCGCGGCCGAGTGTTGCTCGAACGTTTCCGCCTCCCCGGTGACGGCGACCTCGCCGTAGCGGCCGATCCAGTTTGCCGGGTCTTTCTCGATTCCGGGGATAACTTCAGTGACTCTCTTACCGACGATGTCATCACGCTTGAGACCGGTCATCCGTTCAAAGGCGCTATTGACCTCCAGGAAGATGTAATCAATTGGTGTGCCCGCGTCATCCAGGACGATTTCGTGCAAGGCAAAGCTGTTCATCATGTTTTCGAACAGGGTGCGATACTTCTCTTCGCTTTCCTGCAAGCCGGCCTGAGTCTTCTTCAACTCGGTAATGTCGCTGGTAAAACCGAGGTAACGACCGTCGCCGAGCGCAACGGCACTGACCTGCCAGAAACCCCGTCTGCCATCCTTGCGCTGGAACTGCGCCTCTTCGGAAAAATGGCCGTTCCTCACAACACTGCGGAAATGATCCTCGGCCGCCGACCTGCTCTCAGGCGGAACCAGGTCGAGAATATTCAAAGTGAGTAATTCCTCTTCGGTGTAACCCGTCTCGCGGACAGCAGCCTCGTTGACCTCGATATAGTTCCCTGCGCTATCCGCAACGAAGATTCCATGCGGCGCATTGTCGACATAGCTGCGATATTTCGCCTCGGAAGCACAGAGCTTCTCCTCGGCCTGCCTGCGTTCGGTGATATCACGGCCAATACCCAACACCCCAATCAGCTTGCCGTCGCTGTCATACATCGGCGTTTTGATTGTTTCGAGCCATTCATGGTGGCCATCGCTGGCAAAACTCAAATCTTCCTCATTCATGGTTGGCTTGCCGGCTGCAGCGGCGGCGCGATCATGAGCCCGGAAGAAGTCGGCCAGATCTTTGTCCACAAAGTCGTAATCTGTCTTGCCGACGATTTCCGACCTCGTGGCGCCGTAGAGGCTTTCGAATCTTCGATTGCAGGTTAGGAAGACGCCGTCGGAGTCTTTCAGCCAGACCAGATCGGGCAGCGTGTTGACCAGCGTCTCCAGATGTGCGCGACTTGCTTTGAGCTGAGCCTCTGCCAGCCGGGCCGCCGTGACGTCTCGGGCGATACCGAAGACACCGACTATCTTGCCGTCAGAAGAGTATTTCGGCTCACTTTTGAAACTGAAAATTCGGCCATTGAGGAAGGTCAACTCCATTTCGGCGGTCTCGCCCTGAAGCGAGCGAGTGTAGGCAGCGACTGTCTCTGCTCGGCACGATTCGGTGAACAGCGGCAGGAAAGGCCTTCCGATGAGTTCCTCGCGCTTAAGACCAGTGGCCAGCTCCCCGGCCTTATTCGTGTAAGTGAGATTGCCCTCACAGTCTGTTCCGTAAGCGATATCGCCGAGGTCTTCGAGGAAAGACTCGAAACGCTCTTCGGACTCTTGTAGCGCCTCTTCGGCTTCCCGGCGTTCGGTAATATCCTGCAAAGTGCCCCGCATCTTGATACACTTGCCGTTCTCGATAACCCGTTCACCGTAGACGCGCCACCATCGCAACCGGCCCGCGCCGGTGTGACCCTGAAGCACCAGATCGAAGGGAATTCCCTCTTCGACAGCTCGATAGTAGGCCTCTTTCAGGATCGCGCGATCTTTCGGAGGATAGTAGTTGAGATGCTCTTCGACCCCGGGAATCTCATTGGGCGCGATCTCAAGAACTTCGAAGAGCGCATCGGTCCAGGTAGCTTTGCCCGAGACCATGTCATGCTCCCAGCCCCCGATTCGCGCCATGCGGCCGGTCTCGTTGAGCAATTGCTGAGTGCGCTTATAGGCGCTGATGTCGCGCAGCGCGGCGACTCGGAGGCGTCGTCCCTGGCAGTCAAACATACGACCCTGGATCTTACAGGGGAAGGTGCTCCCATCTTTGCGCAGCGCGGTGGCCTCGTAGGGTTCTTCGTAGCCGGAGAGCACATTGCTCTTGACTCGTTCCCGATCTTCGGGGATGACCAGGCGGGTCACCGTGCAGCCAAGAGCCTCCTCGAGACTGTAACCGAACATCTTCTCGGCAGTCAGATTCTGATCGACAAGGAGACCATTTTCCGAAAAGATGACCGCCTCGAATGATGCATCAGCCAGCGCTTGGGCGCGTACCTCAGAATCAGTCGTCCAATTCGCAGTCGTTTTGCCAGTGCTCATACTTCTACTGTCCCCTTCGCATGCATACTTCCGCTTTAACCTGTCGCCACAGCGTCACTGGTCACGCGCACGAAATTGTGAGGTGCTAAGCAGCCGTCTTGCTCTGCCGCGCGGATCGCGCTACGTTGCGCCAAGATCATTACATATATAAACTTATCGGAAAATAACAGCCTCTCTTGATCCGCTTTTCAGAGCTGCACCGCCATCCGCAAGCGACTGTCAATTAATAAGTTCTGTGAGGTGAGAGAGGCTCTGAAATGGTACTCGGCTGCAAAAGAGAGCGGTCCCCCTGAGAAAGCGGACCGCTCACGATGCTGAATGTTGCTGACCTTAGATCAGTTCTGACTGTATTTGACCCCGCAACCATAAGGTTGGGTCATAGTAATCTCCACCGGCTTGCCGATCATTGCCGATGTCAGTGCTGCGTACACGTAATTCATGGCGCCAGCCAGGCTCTCGGTGCTCGGTGTCGGCTGGTCATCCATTGCGCCCGCATAGATCAGCACTCCATTCGGATCGACAACATACATGTTGGGGGTAGTCTTGGCGCGGTAGAGCTGCCCGACCGTGCCATCGGCATCGACCAGGTAGGCGCTGGCCTGCCATTTGTTCTCGGCGATTGCCTCCGGCAAATGCTTCTCATCGTAGAAGCCTTGCTTGCCCGGCGCGGAGGAACAGATCGAGAGCCAGACCACGTTTTTCGCCTGGAACTCCTTCTGCATGGCCCGCATCGTGCCGGTGCCATAGAACTTCTTGACAAAGGGACAGCCGAAATTCACCCACTCCAGGACGACGAATTTGTCGCGGTAGTCGGAGAGCGAGTGCTTTTCACCTGTGGCATCGACCAGAGTGAAATCAGGCGCCGCTTTGCCGACTGTGGCAAAGACCGGGGTCTCGGCCGTTTTCACCAAAGTGGCGCTCTCCTTGGTCTCCGCTGTTTTGTCGCCGGCTTGAACCGCGACCGCGGCCAAGAGCGCCAGGAGCATCGTTGTGATAATCAGAAAATGTCGTTGCATGGTTGTTCTCCTTTGGGTGAACTTAGAACTGTGATATCTGTCTCTGGTTGTCTATTTGGGCCAGGGCTTCCAGAACAATCCCCGGCGTAAGGATTTCAGGTAGAATAATCGGCTCCGCAGCTGAATCGGGGGCATAGAGAACATAGAGTGGCACGCTGTTGCGACCATAGGAGGCCAGCGCCCGCGTGATTTCCTCCGAACGAGTTGTCCAGTCTGCCTTGAGCGCAACGACCTGCAAGCTCGCAAAGCGCTCCTGGACTGCCTCCGACGAGAACGCCACTCGCTCATTGACCTGACAGCTCAAACACCAGGCCGCGGTGAAATCGAGGAAGATCGGCCGACCGCCGGCGCGCAGCTCATCAAGCCGCCGCTGGCTGAACTCCTCCCAAATGATGCTGCCTTGGGCAGCTAAAACCGAACTCGGTCGTGCGTAGCCGATCCCATCGAGTGAGAAAGCACCGGCCAAGAGAGTGCCGACAATTATCACCAGACCAATCGCCCGGCCCAGCAACCTGATGCCGACTCGGGAAGCGGCTACTCCCCAACGTCCGAAGATCCACGCCGCCAGAGCGAGCAGCAGCAACACTGTCAACAGCAGCAGCACCGCGGTCTGCCCCGCCTGACTCGCCAGCACCCAGCCGAGCCAGATTACAGTGGCTAGAAGCGGGAAGGCGAGAAACTGCTTGAGAGTCTCCATCCAGCGACCCGGCTTGGGAACAAACCTGAGCAGTTTCGGAAATCCGGAGAGCAGCAGATAGGGAGACGCCATCCCGAGTGCCAGCGAGGTGTAGATCAACCAGGCCAGCAGTGGCGGCTGAGTCAGCGAGTAGCCCAGCGCCGCACCCATAAATGGTGCGGTGCAGGGGGTCGCGAGGATTGTCGCGGTGATGCCGGAAAGAAAGGCCGCGGCGGAACCGGAGTTTGCGGAGGCATGCAGTTTGTTAGCCGTACCACTCAGGAAACCGATTTCGAACACTCCGAAGAGGTTCAGGGCGAAGAGAAAGAGCAGCCCGGCGAGCACCATCACAAAGACCGGCGACTGTAACTGGAAACCCCAGCCAAGTTGCGTGCCACCCGCCTGCAGCAGGAAGAGCACCGCGACCACCACCCAGAAAGTGACCAGCACTCCGCTGGTGAACATCAAGCCATGTCTCAGTGAGGCGCGTCGACCCTGCCCTGCCTGTTGCACCAAGCCGAGTACTTTCAAAGAGAGCACCGGCAAGACACAGGGCATCAGGTTCAGCACCAAGCCACCCAAAAAAGCGAAGAGCATCGCTAACCAGAATCCCGAGAGACTGCTGGTAGCGACGGCAGCCGGTGTAATGGTTTTTCCGAATGGCGTGCTGATCTGGTAGTAGTGGGAGCCATCAGCAAGCAAGACTTCAAGCACCCCTTCCAGCTTCTCAGGATCACCCTGGCTATAAGCCGAGCGTGTCAGTTCCATCCGCCAGAAATCATCAGAGATAGTCGTTGCCGGGATCGCCGTATGTTCCAGCATTCCCGCTTTCGCAGCGAAGAAATCAAGACTCAAAGGCTTCGCCTGCCGGGCCGGGGGATGGATATCGACCACAATCGACCAGTCAGACAAGGTCGCCTGCACCTGCCAATCGTCGGGAAGCGGTTGCGGAGTGCGGTTCGCGGCATCGTCGAAGAGCGCAGACCAATTTTCGTTTAGGCTTGCTGCATCAGCGCTGACCGGCAGACTGAGCGATAACTCCGCCTCGCCGGGTAGACACTTCTCTTTACAGACCAGCCACTCGGCTCTAGCCTCAAGGTTGATTTGCTGGCCGGGCTGCAAATCGGCGGGCGGAGTGATGGTCAGCGGGTAGAGCGCCTCACCATGATAACCATAACTTGCCAGAGGCGGCTGTTCGATTCGCTCCGGCGCCGGCCAGACAAACTCCCCGGCGCTGAATCCTTCCGGCAGATTCCATTTGAGTTTGGGCGCCATGCCGGCATCGCCCGGATTTTTCCAGTAGACATGCCACTCCGGGTCGGGGACCAGATTCAGACCGACCTCGAAGGGTACGCCCGGTTGAATTGACTGCATCGGCGAGATCAGTTCTGCGGTCAGCGGACCGACTCGGACCGGTTGCGCGAAGGCGTTTTGGATGAATATCAACACCAATAAAACCGCGCCAATAAAGGGGATTTGGCGCGTCAGGTGCTTTTGTGGACTGATTTGATCTCTCATCTTCTCGTTAAACGAATGTGAAGACAATTAGTTCCTTCAGGAGCGGGTTGGGCACCCTCTGAGGGGCCTATCTACTCCAAATCTTGCGCTCAAGCTACACTTGCAGGTCTATATATTTGTGACTATTTTCACTTGCGTCCCTTAGCGATATCACTAATATTGACCGATAAGAGATTTGAATGGTTCGGTTTCCGAGGACTTGCTTGCGCGGCCGCGCCACGAAAGAAGTGGATAACTCTTGCTTTCTGGATCGAAGAAAATGAAGAAACTCACGCTACTGATGAGCGCGCTGATTTTGGCCGGCGGCCTGGTTTTTTCCGCCGGCTTGGTCGCTCAGGATGATCTGCTGGCGGAAGGCAATACGGTTTGCCTCGACTGCCACGAAGACACTCAGCGGGAGGCGGAGGCCACATATGACAAGTGCCTGGCAGGTTCGGTTCACGAAGGTTTCAACTGCATCGACTGCCACGCCTCGATTTCCGAGCTTCCTCATGCCGAGGAACTGGC
The DNA here is from genome assembly GCA_043826025.1 of bacterium. GTDB lineage: Bacteria > Zixibacteria > MSB-5A5 > CAIYYT01 > CAIYYT01 > JBDRQZ01. The sequence continues at coordinate 11,022 of JBDRQZ010000368.1, forward strand.
ACCGGTCAATTGTGGCGATTGCCATGACAGCGAAGCTGCGACCTACAAATGGCATGGTCGTGTGCAGGTTCCTGATGGCGAAGACATTCCCACTTGCGCCGACTGCCACGGCAAGCATGACATCCTCTCCTCCACGGAGAAGGGTTCGCGAGTCAACCCGCTGAGTCTGCCGCAGACTTGCGGCAAATGCCACCAGAACCTCGATCTTACCAAGAAGCATGAGATTCTCTACGGCGATGCCGTTCAGGTCTACCAGAGCAGCGTTCATGGTCAGGCGACGATGGGCGGCGTCTATTTCGCCGCAACCTGTAACGACTGCCATTCGGCCGGCGGCACGGCACATCGCATCCTGCCGCCCAACGATCCCGAATCGCCAATCAATCACTTCAATATCCCCAAGACCTGTGGCAAGTGCCATCGCAACATCGAGAATGATTATTGGGAAGGCATTCATGGCAAGCTGGTCAAACGAGGCGAGGTCGATTCGCCGGTGTGTACCCATTGCCATGGTGAGCATGGGATTATCTCACCGAGCGATCCCCGTTCGCCGGTCAGTCCGACCCGGATCGCGGAGGC